>CAZUPX010000171.1:0-7927 GCA_964622155.1 uncultured Planctomycetaceae bacterium
GGATGGATCGCGACAACCCGAAAACTGACGTCGAGCTCTGGTTTGATGACACGCACTTGATCGTTGACGGCGTATGACTTGCCGTTGATTTCGGCGATCCGTTTACGATTGCTCACCAATGTGCTGCCCAGTGCAAGTCCGACCTCGGCCGGCGAGACGCTTGGAATCACCGCCGTTTTTTTTGATTTCTCAACCACAGCGGCCGCCGCGGCCAATTGGTCTTCGTGGAACGGGTCGCGAACCACTGTCAGATTCACCGATTCGTTCATCCTGGCATCGTCGTCCATTTGTCTGGCGTGATTCCGCCAGTCATAGATAGGTGATTCCGCCGGTCTCGCACCGGGATGCGCTGGAATTGCCGGCGTCGCAGAGAAAGTCGCAGACTTGGGCGGGGACGGCGCGCTCGACGTCTGAGTCGAATGTTCGCTCGACCCCAGCAAGTGCGCGATCAACGGCGCCCAGAAATAGGCGGCCACCAGTAGCAGAACTCCGAGCCCGGCCGTCTTGACCGGGTTTCCATGGATTTCGCGTTGCAGCCGCCTGACCAACGTCATCGTTCGAGTCATCCCGCTTTGAAGCCAGAATCAACAACCCACTGATTGGCGCTCATCTACTATCGGCCGACTGCAGAGTTGAACTAATCGCTTTTTTCAGGATTATCGACAAATACTACCAGGATCATCTCAGCCTCTGTCGTCTTCCCAGACTCACGCGGTCCATGGAACTTCAGGTCATCGACCCATATCTGTGCCTCCAGGCCTTCCAGATCGCACAAAGCCTCGTGCACAGCAGGGAACTTGCCACTTAGGCCCAGCCCGATCGAGACCTTGCTCAAAGTCTCGTAGGCGACCGGGGGCTGCGGCTCGAACTTGGTGGTGGTAACACCGTGTGTCCTGGTGATATGGCTGATTTGGCTAAACAGCTTAGGCACGTCATGCTGTTGGAGCAATTGTCGCTGGTGCTTTTCGACGTAAGCCACGGTCTCGTTCAATTCGGTCTGCAATTGCTCGCCGACGCGGCGAGTTTTCTGCGCATCGAGGATAAATGCGTGTTGGCTTTCCAGGTCGGCCAGGGTGACGCGAATCGAGCGCATGTTGGGAATGAAGAAAAACGCCAGGTAGATCGCGGCAGTCGCGGCCAGACAAATCCCTGCGAGCCAGGTGGCGCGGGTGGATGCCAGTGTGCTCGCGTTCATGGCTGGCCTCCGCGCTGGGCCGTCGTCACTGGCGGCTGACCGAGCGCCGCCGGCTTGGGCGGCGTGAGCAGACCGTGGGGCCCGCGCAAAATCGCTCGGACGACAAAATGGATCGTCGCAGTGGGTGTGGCCTGTTCGGGGTTGCCACTACGGGCGTGCTCAATGGAGCGAAGGTCGATTTTGGAAATCAGAGGATTTGCTCCCACGTGTGCCAGGTATTCGTGCAGCACGGTGGCGTCGACAGCGTCGCCGGTCAGCATCACGAACCCCTGCCGGCCGGCATGCTCGCTCAGCAATCGCTTCAAATCGCTGGCGCGACGGGAGGACTTGTCAGTTGGTGCAATCGTGGCCTCGGGCAGCGTCGCACTGGGCGCTATGCCACGGTTGGACGTCTCGTGCGAGATTTGGATGTCAGTCAGCTTGATTCCGTCGCCCAAGGGCGCCAGCACGGCCGCAATCACGCCCGTCCGCGGCCATGGGTGGCGTAGAAAGGTCAACAATTCGGCGGAATGACGATGGGCCTGAATGTCCCTCTGGACTTTTGCGAAGGTAGCGTTGTACGCCACCGACTGGTCATAGTTGGCCTGAATCTCGGCGAGCTCGGTTCGAACCTGTTGATGATGGCGCTGCTGCAGGACCGCGGTGACGACGAACAAACCGGCAAACACGACCGCCACTGCAAACCGCCAGGCGTAGGTGCGGCGATTCACTCCTCGCTGCCGGTATTTGGCCGGCAGGAAGTCGATCGTCGTTGTGTTGGGGCGGTCTTCGCTCACGGTTGTTACCCTTAGTCGGGTATGTCTCGCAAGGCCAGGCCCGCGGCGATATCCCACTGCGGGCGCCGTGCTGGCAGCGGCGGATCGAAGCTGCGCAGCGGGTCGCCCAGTTCACACTCGATGTTCAGCCGCGAGGCAAGCGTGTCGGCCAATCCCTCGAGCGACTCGCTACCCCCGAGCACCATTCGCTGGATTGCCTGGCCTCGAAACGTGACGCTGTGATAACGCAGACACAAGGCCAGCTCACTGGCGAGGCGCTCGATCAGCGGGCGCGTGGCCTCGACGATACTTTTGACGACCTCGGGGTCGTGCTGGTCGGTGTGACGCTCGCCCGCCGGGCGTCGCAGCGCCGCGGCCTCGTCCAGCGAGATTTTCAAATGCGCGGCCACCGTTTCGTCCAGGTGGTCACCGCCCACGTCGATGTATTTGACGAAGAACACGTCTGAACCCTGTGCGATGACGACCGCGGTGTTCGCGCTGCCCAGCCCCACAAACACGATGCGCTGCCGCTTGTCTTCCTCGCGACGGTATTGGCGCGAGTAGGCCCGCACCAGGGCCACGGGTTCAACATCCACGGAGACAGCCCGAAATCCGACCTGGTCCACGACTCCCAGCATCAGGTCGATGACGGGGCGATGGCCGGCCAGAAGAATGATCTCGCGTTTGGTTTGCTCGCCCTGGCGGACGTCGCCGGCGGACAAAAAGCGAATCTCGGCCTCGTCGACCGGAAATGGTAATCGCGAGGCGGCCTCTTGCTGAATGATTTTACTCAGCTCGGCGGGGGGCACTTTGGGCACGCGAATGTTCTGCACGAACAGTTCGCGCGAGCTGAGCCCGACGACCGCGTCGCGACCCTTGAACTTTCGCCCCTTGCGCGCATCGCGAACGGCTTCAGCCAGCGCTCGCGCGCGCGCCTCTGGCGACTGATCGCCAACGGTGCGGGGCAGGTCCCAGCGGACTGCCTCGATGACGCGACGATGGTCGGCCGAGAATTGGAGCATTTGCACCGAGCGGCTGCCGAACTCGATTCCGATCGGACCATGCCGCCTGGTGGCAAATAAATTGACCATGTCACCTTCTCGTTCTCATGAGAGTTTCTGTGTCGTACGCTACGATCCGGCAAACGCGCCTGGATTGGGCGCGTCGGCTTGGAAGTTTTCCACCCAGTAGAGCCCAGTCACCGGATTGACTCGCACGGAAATGTAGCGCGTTTGGGTGCCGCTTCCCGCGGCCAACCAGATCATGGTAGGCACTGCGCGTGTCGTGGAGCCGAGCGCCGAAAACTCGAGGTCGCCCACCACTTGCGGCGTATTTGACAGTTCCCACACCGCCCACAATCTCACTGCTCCGCTGACGCTCGGCAAACTCGCCAAATCGACGGTCTGCTCATTGGGCAGGTCGCTGGGGCGATGGAACGGCGAGATCGGAAGCGGGTCGAGCGCTGTGTTCGCGCCACTGTGCTTCAGGACCCACCGATTCGCCGCTATGTCGAACGTAATCTTGTAGCTGTCTGCGTTGACGACGGCCAGGTTACGCGCGTAGTCCAGGTCGTTTCCCAGAATGCTTGCCGCGGCTTGAAGCTGGGCGAACAAATTGGGATTCATGCTGGGAATCAGCATGCCGGCCAAGATCCCGATGATCATCAACACGATCAGCGATTCAAGCAGCGTGAAGGCGGCGCGGTGTCGATGACGGATCGTGGGCATGGCATAGGTCAGGGCTGAACGGGATCAGGCTGGGGCAGGGCTTCGTTACGTCGCCATGCGGACAAGGTCTTGATCTCAGCCTTGATTTCCTTCAATTGCGCGATGATCTCGGCCCGTTGCAACGTGGGCGACGGTCCGGTTGGGCCGGTCATGTGGCCGGCCGCATTGCTCTGTTGCAAGCTTAGCATGCACCAAAAGGCCACATTGGCGGCCACCAAAAGCACGTAGCGAAAGTCGATTTTGCGCGTCATATCTTCAACTCCTGTCCTTACTTAGAAACGGTCTGTCCAACTCACTATGTCCCACTGCAAGCCGCTGGACGCCGACGGAATCGCAAACACCGGCGTGCTCCAATCCTGCCAGTGGGGAACCACTGTAGACGAATCGGCTTTGATGGTCACCAGCGGTACGTAGTTGCGAGTTGTGGTGATAAAGAACCACTTGGGGAAGAACGGGATCGCATTCGACAACTGCAACTGCGCGGCAAACAGTGTGTAATACGTGTCCCACTCCGTGGCACTGTAAGCGTTCCACTCGGTGCGAGATTGTACTTGAAAACCGTCATCGACGATCACATTTCCGGTGATCGCCAGCGCCGTGTTCTCGGTGCAAGTGTCCACCATGAAGTCGTGACCGCAATAAACAATCCCGGTGATCGCCGCCGAGGCGCCGCTGTCGACCTGAAAACCGTTTTGGCCGATGACGCTGGGCAAGCGGATGGGCGTCGTGCTGGCGTCCAGCGGCGACAATTGAAAAGGCGAGATTTGAACGTTTGTCCCCGTGATGGTCAGCCTGCCGCTGGTCACGATCGTTCCGGTGACGTTCACGTTATTTGCTAGCGTGGCATTCGAGCTGGCGTAAAAAATGCCCAGCGGGTTTGTCACCGGATCGGGCGTCAGCGTGACGTTGGAAGAGGTCGAAGGCAACGGGGCGAAATTGTAGGTCGGGCCGCCCGGATAGAGTCGATAGGTTGTTGCCGAACTAACCGTCAGGCTCGAATACGAGATGCTAATGTCGTTCAGCGTGATCGCCAATTGACTCGACAAGAAGCCGCGATTGGTCGTATCAGTCTCGCTAAACGGCATGTTGACGGGGCCGCTGAACTGGCGATAGTCGGCGGTCGCCGCGCCTCCCGGCGTGGTGACGGCCGCCAGCACGTAGGGGTTGATTCCGGTCAGGTTCGAGTTGTCGACCTCTAGCAACGGCACATCTTGCAAACCGAGTTGACCAACAAACGTCACGGAAAAGTTTCCAAACGAACCCGTGACCGTGACATTACCGGTTCCGACCGTGCTCAGGTTTCGCAGCGCGGTCTGGATGGCGCTGGCTGATGCGCTATAGGGAATGGCCAGCGTTGTCGTGCCATTGAAGGTCAGCGTGAAGGTACCGCCCGTCGCAGTGACGCGAGTCAAGGATTGGACTTCATTGACGCCGGTTCGCATCAGGTTCAAGTCCGAGAAGTAGCGCCCCTGCGGAGGACTGTTCCAAGTATATGGAGTCTCAATGTCCACCTGACCTTGCAATCGCACCGGACCGTCGACGTGACAGGGCAGCGCCAGGTAGACGAGATCGTTGTCAAGCTGGTACAGGGTATAGCCCATCATCGTCGACCAGTTGGGTGGGTCGGGGCTGAGTTCCTTTGCAACCAGTTGCGCGACGGCCTGCGCCTTCCACGTCGTCGAAACGCCCACGTGAGCCAGATCGACAGAGGTTCCGGTGGAGGTCAGTGTGACTCGATACGGATACTTGCTGTAATTGGCGCTAGTGGGCGTCAACGACGCATCGCCGGCCGCGAACGTGACCGAGTAGGAGTCGGTGGTGCTGACGGATGCGGCCAACGTCGAACCCACCCCGCTCCAGCTCGACAACCGCATGGCGCGCAAACCGGCACTCAGTCCAGCCAGTGCCGCCTGACGGGCCTGATTGGTGCGGTCGCTGTTCTGTTGAAGCTGGATGGTGCTGGTTTGCGACCGCAGGATCGCATAGGACATGGCCAAGGCGATCGAAACGACTGCCATCACGACTAGCACCGTCATGCCGCGGCGCACAAAGCGCCGCCGGCAGAGCGTCGATCGAGCGCGTTTGTTGATTGCAAGGCTGGTCACGGCAGCACCGTCCAGTTCAGGGCCGCGGAACCAAAAAATCCGTTGGCCACCGTGGACCAGTCGTTGGTCACGTTGTAGCCGGGGACCAATTGCAGCTCGCTACGCACCTGGGTCTGTCGCAGCCCGGTCTCTCGGCTGGAAATCGACTGCACCCAAGGCAAGCTGACGAAAGTCGTCGTGGCGGCGCGATAGCTGGCCCATTGGCTTTCGGAAGGGCGCAGCTCGACGTCGAACCGCACCGAGCCGCGCTGCGGCATCGATAGGGATGTACGAGACCGTTTCACCAGGTCCGTCAGCAGCACCTTCTGGCTTCCTGCCTGAGTTTTGAGATTCGTTAGCTCGGTCGCCCAGGATGTTAAGTCCGAAAGTGCCGGGACTGTGCGAGTATCGGTCGGGGCAGTGATTTCCAACAGTTCGTTGGGTGCGCTGGGATTGGGCGCGAAGGCGACGATCTCGTTGAACTGCGGGAGCCCCGACGGATTGACCGGCGTGGCGGTGGGGTACCACAGCACCAGCGTGTCGGGATAAGTGTACGAGTCAACCTGCTCGAAAAAAACAGCCGCGCCGGGAAAATTCTCGTTAGCAAAGGCCTTCGACACGGCCCGTGCGATCCGCTCGTGCGCGACCCGTGCATGCTGCGTCGAAGTCGACGCGCCTTCGTTGTAGTCGGAGGCAACCTGCACGGCGTGCGACAGTGCCCCCAGCGCAGCGGTCATGAAAGCCATGATCGCGATGGCGATCACCAGCTCGATCAGCGTCAAGCCGCAATGGGTTCGTGCGCGATGCGCGCGTCTATTGGTTGGGCACATAACTGAATACTCGCCGGACGCTGGCCAGCAGGCGCTGTCCTTGCGTGGGATGGTTGAAGTAAATGCGGACTTCGACGGCGCGATGATCGCTGGTCTGGCCCGCCTGCAATGCCTGCGAATGGTCGGTAGAACTGACGTAGTACTCCGACACGCTCTGTTGCCAACTGGCAAATGCGGTGCCGCCCAGGCTGAACAGCGGATTGCGTGTCCCGCCATTGCCGTTCTCGGTCCCCAGCACGACTCCCCAACGGTCCTTGGGAGGTTGAGATGAGTAGCCGTTGTAATCGCCGATGTCGTTGTATCGCTCGCGGCAGACCCCGGCCGCCTCATAGGCCCCCGGACCAAGCGGATACTGATACGGGTCGGCCGGATCCTCGCAATAGAGCTGGCCGGAAATTTCGTCCATCAACTGTTGCGCCATGCCGGCGGCAACCGACTGGTTTAGCACGTCGCCGGTGCTCTTGACTGAGCTGGCAATGCCCAGCAACACCGCGCTGCCGGCAATCACGGTGATCGACGTCGACACCATGGCCTCAACCAGCGTGAACGCGGCGCGTCGAGCTCGGCGAGCTTGCATGGCATGGACCTGTTGGTGGGCGGGAAACTTGGGGCGTGCGGTACGCGTGCGGGGAACTTGTCCGTTCGAGATCCAATCGGACCGCGACCTTTGAAAAAAGGGCACGGCAGGGTCCCCTCATGCTCCGTGCTTCCCCACCGCGCCCCCATGGCTGGCACCTCTCCCCAAAGGCGCAAGCCATCGAAAACATAGGTCGCGCCCGTGCGGTGTCAAATCGGCCGCGAGCGGTGAGAATGGGTGTAGATGGGGCGTTTTTCGGTGGAGAATTTGCCGCGTCGACTTCGACTACCGCCAGTCCAAACCGACGTCCAGCGCGCCGGCCGAATGCGTTAGCACGCCGGCGCTGATCCGCTCCACGCCGGTGGCGGCTATAGCAGCAATTGTTTGCAGCGTGACCCCGCCCGAAGCCTCGAGTTCGACGCCTGGCGCTAGCGAGTTGCGCTGGGCCACTGCCTGGCGCAGCGTTTCGAGCGGCATATTGTCCAGCAATACCAGATCAGGGCCTTCGCGAAGAACTTCTTGAAGCTGTTCCAGTGTGTCGACCTCGATTTCGATGGGCAGCTCGCGGGCATTGGGTCCGCCGGCCAGCGCGCGGACAAACGCACGGGCTCGCTTGACCGCCTCGGCCGGCGTGACGTGCGCGGTCCCCTGCCCCGCCGCGCCCAGCGCCAGATGGTTGTCCTTGATCAAGATGGCGTCGAACAGTCCCGTGCGATGATTGAAGCCGCCGCCGCAGCGGACCGCGTACTTCTCGAGCCG
>CAZUPX010000172.1:0-6054 GCA_964622155.1 uncultured Planctomycetaceae bacterium
GCGATGTTCTGATGTGCGATTTGCCGCTTTTCCAGAGCATACCCGGCCACGGCCAATTGCTGTACCTCAACGCGGCGTCCGCGGAGTTTGTCGAGTTGCTTCAGCGCGCGGCAATTGCAATTGCGCTGCACCTCCAGAAAGTCGCCATCGACAACGGTCAGGCACACGCGGTCGACCTGCTGCACGGCTTTCATCACGGCGGCGCCAAAGTGGGCAAAGTCTTCGTTCGAGGCTGCGGCGCTGGCGGCGAGCTTTTCCAACTCGTCAGTGTTTGCCTCGTAGCCGCCGGCCACGAGCGAGGCCACAAACTTGTCTGTCCGCGGTTTCTTGAGTGGCTCTTCACCCGCCGCGTCGGGCACGGTCGCATCAAGATAACCGATCATCATTTCATCCCAAGTCTGGTCGCCCCAGGTGACGACCTTGTCGGGATTTGGATTCGCAACGTTGCCGGCCGAGTTGTCGTAATGGGCGACGCAGTGCATTTTCGTGCCCTTGGGCAACAGCTTCGGCTCGGCCAGCTCATACGTACTTTGCCAGGCGAAATCGTAGCGCGGCACGTCGAGCACGATTTCCTTGCGGCCATCGGGGTACTGGACTTCGTAACGAAATGCCTTGCCGCGCACATGCATGTGAGGAAACAGCGACAACAAGACCGTGTCGCGGCCGAACGTGTGCCACGCTTCGGCCCGATAGTCCGCGGCCCGCGGCGGGATGAACAGCAGGTGGTTCTGGATATCGACGGTACCGACCTCTTTTTTCACGCTGCTGGCCGACGTGAACATCAGGCCCACGCTGCTACGGTCCTTTTGCGGAGACCCGTTGGGCGTATAGTGCATCTGAAACAGCAGCTTTGAACCGGCCGGCACGAGCTTGGCCATGCCGTCGGGCAACGCAAGCGGCTGGGCGCCGGGCGCCGTGGCCGTTAGCCAGGACGATCCGATCGCGCCGCCTCCGCGACGCTTTGGGTTGCGTCCTGGCGACCGAACTCCGACGATGATATGGTGCACCACGGCTCGATTGCCCGGCTTGCACTGGGCCGCCTGGACCCACATGTCTTCGGTGAATCCCGGATCGACCGTGAAGTATTTGTAGTCGACAGTGCCTTCGGCCGGCACATCGAACGGCGCGTCGGCCATGAAGATTTCGCGGTCGAGACGCGGGATTCGCCAACCGTCGGCGAACTTGGGCGGCGCAGGCAAGTCGTTCGAGTCACCCTCAGGCGCGCCGCCGGCAACCCAGTCGTGAAGAAGCTGCTTCTCAGCATCGCTCAACCGGCGGTCGTTCATGAACTTGCCGTGTTCGGGATTCGCGTGCCACGGGGGCATGCGGTTGTCGTTGACAACTTCCAGCATCGTGTCGGCCCAGCCGACCGCCTCCGAGTAGCTGGTCAACGCGAACGGGCCGATCTCGCCCGGCCGGTGGCATTCGACGCACCGCTTGTTCAACAGCGGAGCGACGTGCTTTGAAAAGGTCACCTGCGCGTCGTCCTTGGCCTTGTGCACGCGGCCGATGCGGCAGCCTAGCGCGGGCGTTTCTCCTTGGCTCACTTCTTTGCCCGCGAGTACCTCCGCAAGCGCCTCGGCCAGGTCCTCACGTGTTGGCTTGCTGCGTTGGCGCCCGATCGTGTATTGGTCGTCGATGCGTCCGTGGTAGCGGACCACTCGATCTCGGTCGAGCACGAAGACTTCCGGCGTGCGCGTCGCTTGCAGCCGGTCGGCCACTACGTTGCCCACGTCCTTCAGCACGGGAAAGCTGATGCCGTGCGTCTTAACATAGGCGGCCAGGTCCGAGAGGGAATCTTGCTGGTTCGAATCGATGGCGATGAACACCACTGGCTTGTCGGACTTGGATTTGTCGGAGAATCGATTCGCCAATTGCTCGAGCCGCGGCGCATAGAGCATGGCCAGCGGACATTCGGTGCCGAGGAACGCGATGACCACGGCCGGCGAGGCCTTGAAATCGTCGAGCGAAACCTGTTTGCCGTGAATGTCTCGTAGCTCAAAACTTTCGACTTGTTTGCCCAGCGGAGACTCATCGGCCGCGGCCGTCGACGCACAGAACGACCCCAACGCCATCGCCAGAAGCACGCAGCTTGTCGCGACGGCCGGCAGATTCAAGCTCCTCATGTCTCCGACGCTCCTGAGTGGGTCTCGATTGGAAAATCCATCAATTCCAAGCTCGTCATAACAGTTACTTATCGAACCCTTGTGGGGATTCACTTGGGCGGCATCTTCGCGACTTCGTCGTCTTTTCGATGCCGTGGGAGCTATCTTGGAAATGACGTAAGCGGTTGAGGTCAACCGACATGATGCATGGTTGCCCGCCCACGGTGGGCAAGTGTAAACCGCCTATTGCTCCGCCGTTAAATCCGAGTAAGGTTGCACTAGTGCCACCGCCGGCAAGAATCGCCGGTGGGGAAATTCTGAAGCTCTCTGTTCTTCTGTCCCGGGGCAGCCGTCGATGCGATGCTTGACAGCGTTAGTGAGTATGTTAATTGCACTTGCCGCAAGCGTCCAGCCCGCCCTGGCTGGACGTGGCGATAAACGCCTCGACATCTACTGGATCGACGTCGAAGGTGGAGCGGCGACGCTGCTGGTGACGCCGGCGGGCGAGTCGGTGCTGATTGACACGGGCAATCCCGGCCATCGCGATCCGGACCGCATCGTGAAGACCGCCACGCGCGAGGCCGGACTCACTCAGCTCGACCACGTCATCATCACCCATTACCACAGCGATCACTTCGGCGGCGCGGCCACTTTGGCCACGATGTTGCCAATCAGACACCTGCACGATAACGGGCTGTTCGATGGTCTGGTCGAACGGCCCGACAAGAGTTACTTGGAGTTGAAAGCCGCCAAGCGCTCGGCGATCTCGCCGGGAGAGCAGATTTCGCTGGCGGCCGTCGACGGGCCAGACGTCGCGCCGTTGGCACTGCGTTGCATCGGCGCCCGGCAGCACTATATCGACCCGCCATCGGGGGCCGCGCTGACCCCCGGCTGCGCCGAGTTCAAGGCGAAGCCCGTCGACACGACCGACAATGCCAATAGCGTGGTGTTGCTGCTCTCGTTCGGAGCATTCCGCTTTTTCGACGCCGGCGATCTGACCTGGAACCTGGAGAAAGAACTGGTCTGTCCGGCGAATCGCGTGGGCAAGGTCGATGTCTATCAGGTGACGCATCACGGCTTGGACGCCAGCAACTGCCCGCTCTTGATTCGCACGCTTGCGCCCACCGTGGCAGTGTTCAATAACGGCACAACCAAGGGTTGCGAACCGAACACGTTCGCCACGCTCAAGGAGACTCCCTCCGTGCAGGCGATCTATCAGGTGCACCGCAACCTGCGCAGCGATGGCTCGGCAAACACGGCCGACGATCAGATTGCCAACTCGGGCAAGGACTGCCAGGCCAGCTTTATCAAGCTCTCGGTCGATCCCAGCGGTGCGACCTACAGCGTGCAAGTGCCCTCGACCGGCCACGAGCGGACGTTTCGCACGCGATAACTGAAGACGGCTCGCGCCCTGTATCGAGACCCAAAAGAAGGTAAACTTGTGGCGGCGTCCCTGTGGCGGCGGTCGGACCGAATCATGAATCGCACCAGCACCATGTTCGCTCTGGTCTTGGCTGTGTCGGTGTTTGCGCCGTTGCCAGTTGCCCGCGCGGCTGAGAGTGCGCCGGTGGCGCCAGTCGACTTTAATCGCCAGATCCGGCCTATCCTGGCTGCCAATTGTTTTGCCTGCCATGGGCCGGACGAGGCCCAGCGGAAGGGTGAATTGCGGCTGGATATCAAGGCCGAGGCGCTGGCCGATCGCGGAGGCTACGCGGCGATCGCGCCCAGCAAGCCCGCCGATAGTCGGCTGGTGGCTCGCATCACGAGCACCGATCCTGACGAGGTGATGCCGCCAGCCGATTCGCCCAAGAAACTCACATCCGACCAAATCGAGCTGGTGCGTCGTTGGATTGCCGAGGGAGCAGTGTGGCAAGAGCATTGGTCTTACACAAAGCCGGCGCCACCGGCAGTGCCCACTGAGGCGGCGGCCGAGTCCGTAAATCCGATCGACGATTTCATCAGGGCAAAGCTGCGTGCCACGGGCCCAACGCCGGCCCCAGAGGCCGATCGCGTCACGCTCGTTCGCAGGCTATCGTTCGACCTGATCGGATTGCCTCCGACCGCTGAGCAAGTCGAGAGTTTTGTGAGCGACTCCGGCGGCCAGGCTTACGAGAAACTGGTCGACGGCTTGCTCGCTTCGCCGCACTACGGTGAGCGGATGGCCATGTACTGGCTCGATGTGGTGCGGTTTGCCGACACCAACGGCTATCACGGCGACAACCATCGCGACGTCGCCCTGTATCGAGACTATGTCATTGACGCCTTCAATCGCAATAAGCCGTTCGACCGTTTCACGATCGAGCAACTTGCCGGCGACCTGCTGGCCGACGCCTCGCGCGAAACCAAGATCGGCTCGGGTTACAACCACCTGCTGATGACGACCCGCGAAGGGGGCGCGCAGCCAAAGGAATACCTGGCGAAGTACGCCGCCGACCGGGTGCGCAACGTCTCGACCGTATGGCTGGGCGCCACAATGGGGTGCTCGGAATGCCACGACCACAAGTTCGATCCATACTCGACCAAGGATTTTTACGGCTTCGCGGCCTTCTTCGCCGACCTGAAGGAAGTGCCCGTCGGGCCGCAAGAGCAAGTCCCACTGCCCGACGACGCCCAGGCGCAGAGCCTGGCCCAATTCGATCGGCAGATCGCCGCCGCCCGCAAGGTCATAGATACTGCAACGCCCGAGCTTGCCGCCGCGCAAGCCGAGTGGGAGAAGTCGGTGCAAAGTCAGTTGGCCGACTGGACGCCGCTCAGGCCGTCTGGTGCAATCGCCGCGTCGGGAGCCAATCTGGCCATCTCAAGCGATGGGACGATTCTGGTAAGCGGTCCGGCGTCGGCCACCGACGTGTACACGATCGTCGCACCCGTCAATCTACCCAATGTCACCGCGCTGCGATTGGAGATGCTGCCGCAAAAGAATCTGCCGGGCAAAGGTCCTGGGCGCGCCGATAACGGCAACTTTGTGCTCTCCGAAATCCGTGCCACAATCGCCGCACGGGTCAACGTCGCCGCCGCCAAGCCGCTGGTGTTCGAGGAGGCATCGGCCGACTTCGCTCAGGACACGCTGCCGCCATCGGCCGCAATCGACGGCAAGCTGGACACCGGGTGGGCGATCGGCCCGAAGGTGGGTGTCGAGCACGTGGCCGTTTTTCAGACGCAACCCGGACCGGAGGCTGCCGAGTCCGTGCTGGTGATCGAGTTAGTCCAAAATCACGGCGGCGCGCACAACCTGGGCCGGTTCCGACTCTCCGCCACCGCCAGCTCACGGCCCGTGCGGGCCAACGAGGGCACTCCCAAGGACGTTGTTGATGTTCTGGCGAAGTCGGCCGATGCGCGCAATGAAAAGCAGCAGCAGAAACTGGCCGCCCATTATCGCTCGATCGCGCCGCTATTGGTGCCGGCGCGCTCTGAACTGGCCGCGGCTGAAAACGCGAAGGCCGAGTTTGCCAAGACCGTCCCCACGACGCTGGTGTCGTTGACCGTCGAGCCGCGAACGATGCGGGTGTTGCCGCGCGGCAATTGGCTTTCTGACGCGGGCGAGATCGTTTCACCGTCGGTGCCCGCGTTTCTCGCGCCGCTCGAAGTCAGCGGTCGCGCGGCGACGCGGCTCGACCTGGCGCGGTGGATGGTTTCGCGCGACAATCCGCTGGTGGCCCGGGTGCTGGTTAACCGGTTGTGGAAGCTGGTCTTCGGCCAAGGGATCGTCAAGACGCTCGACGATTTCGGCTCGCAGGGGGCGCCGCCCACGCATCCCGAGCTGCTCGATTGGCTGGCGGGCCAACTGGTCGACAGCGGTTGGAACGTCAAGCACATGCTGAAGCTGATGGTCATGTCGGCCACGTACCGCCAGTCGTCTGCCGCCGACGAACACCTGCGGCAGGTCGACCCGGAGAACAAGTGGCTCGCGCGCCAGGCTCGTTTTCGACTCGACGCGGAAATGATCCGCGAC
>CAZUPX010000173.1:0-3946 GCA_964622155.1 uncultured Planctomycetaceae bacterium
CGTGGTCGTGATCACCGAGACCGACGGCATGGACCGACCTGGTCGCACCAGCCGTGAGAGTGACAAGATTACCCAGCTCGAGGCCCGCACCCGGGCCTATGGCAACCGCAAACGCATTTACATGGAATGCACGGTCAGCACCGAGGAGGGCCGGACTTGGCGCGAATACCAGGCCGGCAGCGCCAGCCGGATCGTGTTGCCCTGCCCGCACTGCAGAGCCTGGGTCACGCTGGAGCGCGAGCATCTGGGGGGATGGCAAGACGCCGATTCCCAAGAGGCCGCCCGCCGTGCCGGCCGGTTCGCCTGTCCGGCCTGCAATCACTCTTGGAGCCAAGAAGACCGGCTTGCCGCGAACTCAAGCGCCCGACTGCTGCACCGCGGCCAGGAGATTTGCCAGGACGGGGCGGTGTCCGGCGAGATTCCTGCAACCGACACGCTCGGTTTTCGCTGGTCGGCCATCCACAACTTGCTACTGACCGCGGGCGACGTGGCGGCCGATGAATGGCGCGCCAGCCACTCGACCGACGAGGAGAACGCGGAAAGGGAGATGCGGCAATTCGTCTGGTGCCTGCCGATGGTGCCGACCAAGTGGGACCAAACGACGCTGGCCGCATCCGAGTTGCTGTCCCGCACCGCTGCGTGGCCACGCGGGATTGTTCCCATTTGTCGGTATTTGACCGCGGCTGTGGACATTGGAAAGTTCTTGATCCACTGGATTCTCGTGGCCTGGAGTGAAGATGCGACCGGCCACGTCGTGGATTATTCTCGCATCGAGGTGCCGACCGATCAGCTGGGAGTTGAACGGGCTGTCATGGTCGCGCTCAAGCAATTCCGCGATCAAGTCCAGGCGGGTTGGCCTATGGCCGAGCTGGCCGGCAAGACCAAGGTCCCGGATACGGTCTGGATCGACTCCGGCTACATGACCGAGGTCGTGTACGCGTTCTGTCGAGAATCGGGCGGACTGTATCGACCCAGCATTGGCCGCGGAGCCGCACAGCAGCGCAACCAATGGTACAACCGGCCGACCAGTACCGGCTCCATCGTGAAGCACCTTGGCGAAGGCTTCCACGTCAACCTGCTGCCAACCGAAAAGCTGTATCTGGTCGAGATTGATTCCGACCACTGGAAAAGCTGGGTGCATCAACGGTTGACAACGCCTCTAGAAAAACCTGGCGCCATGACGTTTTTTAAAGCGCCACCCCAGGAACATTTGTCGCTCGTCAAACACCTGACGGCCGAGACCAAGACCGAGGAGTTCGTCGCGGGCCGCGGGTTGGTTGTCAAATGGGAACGCGTCAGACGTCAGAATCACTGGCTGGACGCGCTGTACAACGCGTGTGCGGCCGCTCATCTGTGTGGCGCTCGGCTGTTCGGTCCTGGCGATGTTCGCAAGCCACCACGGCCAGCCGCAATCTGTTTCACGTCGCAGCGCCGTCCTGACGGCCGACAATGGATGGACATCGGGCGCGATCACGGCGCGCCCGCGAGACTGTTTGAATAGCCGGATGCTTAGGTACTTTTTCGGGCCCACGGTGAATGGTTTCCCACCCCCACCGCGGCCGCGGGAGACATAGTCCGTCCGGCGGAAACGTTTCGCCGCGACATGCTGCTGGACTTCGCGAACGCCAAGCGCCGAGACGCGGCAACGCGGCGCTAGTGAGGTGGGCTCTATTAGGGCTTGCCGCTGGTAAAGAGCTCTTTGACCAGGTTCGCCAACCGCGGCGCCCACGTTGCCCCGTGTCGCGACCGGCGGCCCGGGTTGGCCACGGACGCCACCAAAAAGATAACGCCCCGACGCGGCGAACTTGGCGCGTTAAGGGCGAAACCGAGCCGGGCGCCTTGCGCGGGACCAAGCAAGATCGCACGCTGCAGCGTTCCCACCGCCAAAGTAAATGTTCATCGAAAAAAGTGCGTGAGCGCGTGCAAGCCGCGTTTTCGGCAGCCACTCGTTCACATGACGAATTCTCTTCGGCCGGGCGCAATAATGGCAGCCAACGATTACTTTGCTCAATCGACGAGGTCGATTGGGTCTATAATGGCGGCTTCGCTGGTGGCCATTCTAGTTTAGGCCAACCGCATGAATGAAGTCACTCAAATCTTGTCGGCCATTGAACAGGGCGATTCCCGCGCCGCCGAGCAGCTCTTGCCGCTGGTCTATGACGAATTGCGAAAGCTGGCTGCTCAACGGCTGGCTCAGGAAAACCCCGGACAGACCCTCCAGGCGACGGCACTAGTCCACGAGGCGTATGTCC
Source organism: uncultured Planctomycetaceae bacterium (assembly GCA_964622155.1). Classification (GTDB taxonomy): domain Bacteria; phylum Planctomycetota; class Planctomycetia; order Pirellulales; family PALSA-1355; genus CAZUPX01. Next base: position 2,253 of record CAZUPX010000173.1, read on the forward strand.
GGCTGGTGGACGCGAACCAAGTCCAGCATTGGAACAGCCGGGGACATTTCTTTGGGGCGGCCGCGGAAGCGATGCGGCGGATTCTGGTCGATCAAGCTCGTCGCCGAAAGGCGGCCAAGCGGGGCGGCGGGGGGCACCGCGAGGATTTGCACGAATCGGCAATCGTCGCCGGGCGCCCGCCGGAAGAATTGCTCGCAGTGCACGAACTTCTCGATCGCCTGGCCGAAATCGACCCGACGGCTGCCAATCTCGTCAAACTGCGGTTCTTCGTGGGCCTGAATATGAGCGAAGTCGCGGAGGCACTGGGAGTCTCCGTTCGGACAGCCCACGATATCTGGGCCTACGCCCGCACGTGGCTCCACCAAAAAATGACCGCAGAATGAGCCATTTCCGCCGGCTGCCCAGATTTCTTGCAGAGTTGGCGGCCGGATTACGCACTGTGAATAGTTCCAATTCCGAAAAGGTTCCGCTATGACCGAGCGAGAGATCTTTACTGCCGCTCTGAATCAGAAAAACCCTGCCGAGCAAGCCGCGTTTCTTGACGAGGCATGTGCGGGCGACGCCCAGTTGCGCCAGCGAGTCGAGTCCTTGCTGACCGAACACCAGGAACTCGGCAGTTTCATGGACGCGCCGTCGCCGGGCGTCACCACCGATGGCTCGAGCACCGAACTACCCGGCGCTGTCATCGGCCCCTACAAGCTGCTGGAGCAGATCGGCGAAGGGGGCATGGGCGTGGTGTTCATGGCCGAGCAGCAGGAGCCCGTTCGCCGCAGGGTGGCGCTGAAGGTGATCAAGCCGGGCATGGACACGCGGCAGGTCATCGCGCGGTTCGAGGCCGAGCGGCAGGCGCTGGCCGTGATGGACCATCCGAGCATCGCCCGCGTTCTGGACGCGGGGGCCACGGAGTCGGGTCGACCCTATTTCGTCATGGAACTGGTCCGCGGCGTACCGATCACGACGTACTGCGATGAGAACAATCTGCCGGTCCGCGAGCGCCTGGAACTGTTCTCCTCGGTTTGCCAGGCGATCCAGCACGCCCACACCAAGGGCATCATCCACCGCGATATCAAGCCGACCAACGTCCTGGTCACGCGCCAAGACGGCAGACCGGTGGTGAAGGTGATCGACTTTGGCGTTGCCAAGGCGATGGGGCAGCAGTTGACCGAGAAAACGCTGTTTACCAACTTTGCTCAGATGATCGGCACGCCGCTGTACATGAGCCCTGAACAGGCGGAGCGGAGCGGCGTGGATATCGACACGCGGAGCGATATTTATTCCTTGGGAGTGTTGCTCTACGAACTGCTCACCGGTTCGACGCCGGTGGACGCGGAGCAAATGAAGCAGGCGGCTTTTGACGAAGTCCGCCGGATCATCCGCGAGGACGAGCCGCAGACACCCAGTGCGCGGATCAGCGGCAGCCACACGCTGCCCGCGATCGCCGCCCATCGTCACATCGAGCCGGCCCGCCTCAGCAAGCTCGTGCGCGGCGAGTTGGACTGGATCGTGATGAAGGCCCTGGAAAAGGACCGCAACCGCCGCTACGAAACGGCCAACGGCCTGGCGATGGACATCGGCAGGTATCTGGCCGACGAGGCGGTGGAGGCTTGTCCGCCGTCGGCCACCTATCGCTTCGGCAAGTTCGCTCGCCGCCATCGCGCGGCGCTCACCTCGGCCTTGCTCGTTTCGGTCGCTCT
>CAZUPX010000174.1:0-2488 GCA_964622155.1 uncultured Planctomycetaceae bacterium
CCGCATGTCCACCAACGCATGCTCCTCGGGCGCGACATACGCCAGGAACACGCCCACCTGGCAGTTCTCGACTTTCCCCAACCGTCCGCACCATTGCCGCTGCACGCCCACCGACTCGTTGCCTTTCTTGGGAAACGCCGAAGGGTCGAACACCAGCACGCCGTCGGGCTGACCCAACTCGGCGCCGATTTGCCGCGCAAGCTCCTCGATCATCGGCCGGTGGTCCCAGGTGTATTGGCCGATGAACTTTTGCAACGCCTGTCGATCTTGATCGTGATGATAAGCAATCGACTCGACGTTCTTGCGTTCCACGTCCGACACCAGCCCAGCCAGGTAATGCTGAGCCAGCGAGCGTTGCTTGCTGCGCAGCAAACACGCCGCGAACGGCTCGACGAATCGCTCCAAGCGATCCAGGATGCCCTGCAACTGCTCGGGCTCGACGACAGCATCCGTGAGCAACTCCTGCAAACGAGTTTGATAGCGTCGTTCCATCGACGACCTCCTTCTCGGCATTCTTGCCGGAAGGCGTATCTACGAAACCGCTTGCGGCGAGTCAATAACGAAATACAGTAGAACTAGCCACGGCCTCGACAATACTGATTGACATCTTCGGGTCTCCTGTGGGAGTGATGAGACTTCACACACTCACATTCTTACAGGAGACTCGTTTTCATCCAGCCGCGTCGGCTGATAGCATGCCTCATGCTAGCATGATCAACCCCACTGCGCCACGGTGGTTACGGCTTAACTTCATGCCATTCGATCTGGCTCCATTCCTGGTTCACGATCTCCGCTTGAACCGGCGTGCCCAGCTCGCGCGACAGCTCTTCGCAAAACGACTTGGCGAGTTCCACCTCAAGCCCTACCACGCGGCCGCGATTGCGAAAGCTTAGGACGCTCGTCAAAATAAACTACCGAATTGATATGGTGTCAATGTCGTGAATTGTACATGATGCGGGGATGCCGGACGCAACCGTGGTGCATTGGATTCGAACCAAGTTTCTCGACCTCGTGAGTGACCTCGACGAGCGTGCCCGTCGTCGCTGGGCGGCGACCGAGGCAAGATCTCTGGGGCGCGGTGGAATTGTGGCTGTGGCGGAGGCTACAAGCATCTCCGACCGCACGATTAGGAACGGAATTGCGGAACTCGACGCCCCGAGAGGCCTTGAGTCCGACCGGCAGCGGCGAATTGGGGGCGGGCGAAAGAGCCTTAAGGTCGAGCAGCCTGGGCTGGTGAATTCCTTGGACAAGCTGATTGATCCCGTGACGCGAGGCGAGCCCACGAGCCCGTTGCGCTACACCTGCAAAAGCACGACCAATTTGGCTGGCGAACTCAATCGACAAGGATACCAGGTGAGTCCCTCCACGGTTGGCCGTCTTCTTAAGGGACTCGGCTACAGCCTGCAGTCCAATCGAAAGACGCGCGAAGGCAAGCAGCATCCGGATCGAAACGCACAGTTCGAGCGTATCAACCGACGGGTATTCGCGTGCCAACGTCGAGGCTGGCCGGCGATCTCCGTCGACACAAAAAAGAAGGAACTGCTGGGAAACAAGAAGAATCCTGGTCGCAGCTACCGCCGCAAAGGAAAGCCGGTGGAGGTCGACACACACGACTTCCCCGACAAGAAACGAGGCAAGGCCGTTCCCTATGGGGTCTACGACATCCACGGCAACGAGGCCGGTGTGTCCGTGGGAATCGGTCACGACACGGCGGAGTTTGCGGTCGCCGCGATTCGGCGATGGTGGAAGAAACTGGGACGGAAGCGATACGGCAAGGCGGAACGCCTCCTGATCACAGCAGACAGCGGTGGAAGCAATAGCTCGCGCAACCGCCTTTGGAAGCTCGAGCTCCAAAGGTTCTCCGACGCGACGGGGATGATCATTGAGGTATGTCACTATCCGCCAGGCACGAGCAAATGGAATAAGATTGAGCACCGGTTGTTTTGTCACATCACTCGCAATTGGCAAGGACGGCCGCTGGAGACGTACGAACTCGTCGTCAACCTGATCGGGAAAACATCGACGAGTCAAGGCCTCGAGGTGCATGCCTGGCTTGATGAGGCGACCTACCAGAAAGGAGTCAAAGTGAGCAACGAGGAGTTGGCAGAATGCATTATCAAGCCCAACAAGTTTCACGGCGAATGGAATTATGAGATATGGCCCAGAACATAGCGCCAATCCGGTAGGTTATTCTGACGCGCGTCCTTAGTATTGGACGCAGTGAACCTGCGCTGGCGACTATTGTACCCGGTTGGCTTGGTGATGCGACCTTCCCGTCCGCAACTCGTGGCGACCGAACCAGCCGGCCCTCCAGCCGGCCGGCGTTTGGCAGGGGCCGGGCCGGGCAATTACACTGGAATAAGGTCTACCGTCGGCGGAAATGCGAGTGCAGAGTGCGACATCTTTGGAAGCGACGACGCCGGGATTGTGCGCTGCCCGTGCGGCGCGGCCGCCGCCTACTGGCCGAGCCGCTTGAAGAACGGCGGAT
>CAZUPX010000175.1:0-1824 GCA_964622155.1 uncultured Planctomycetaceae bacterium
TTGTTCGATGGTGATCTGGCTGCGCACGAAGGCAAAGTCAACGTGAACCTGGGCAGTGGGTGCATTGACAGCCGGCGGCGTCGACTCTACGCTGGAGTTAGCCGTGGTGACCACTTTCTGTGCGGGCATGTCCCGTTTGTGGCCCGCGGCTTTTTCGTTGGCGCCGACCTGGGGAGGAACGGTTGCGGCGTCGGCCTGCGTTGACAACTGGCTGTCACTCTTCTCCCAAGGAAAGTGGTGCTCGTCGAAAGGACGATTGGTTTTCCACACGGCAAAGACGAGGTGGAGCAACTTGCGCATGCAATGGCCGAGAGCCACGTCGCCGCGTTTGCCTTTGGCCTTGAGGCGGGCATAGAGGGCGCGCAGCGCGGGATTGTAGCGGATGCCGACCCGAGCGGCATTCCACAGATAATGGCGAACCAGGTCGTTGCCCTTATGGGACATGGACAGCGTGCCCGCAGGCAGTGGGTTGCCCTGCTTGTCGACGCCGGAGCTGTCTTCTTCGGGAAAGACACCGAAGTAGCCGACCAGGTCGTCGGGCGTCTCGAAGCGGTCGATGTCGACGATCTTGGCGGCGAGGACGGCGGCGGTGGCGTCGCCAATGCCCGCGATGGTGACGAGTTGGCAGTGTCCGGAAGCGGGCAGGTCGGCGAAAGCCGTGTTGAGCAAATTCCGCATGTTTTGCTCGGTGTGTTCGCAGTGACGCACGTCTGCGACCAGGTCGCGCACCAGCAATTCGGCGACGGCGCCCTGGAGCGAGCCGACCGATTGCTGTGCCGCTTGGTACAACAGCTCGGCCTTGTCGTCGGCCAGATGCGGAATTTTGGCGAGGGAAGCGAGCCGGGCCTGAGCGATGCGCTGGGGCGTGGGATACTTGTCGAGCAGCGCCAGGACCCAGTTGGCCGAGAAGTCGTTGGCGAGGATGGCCAGTTCGGGAAAGACGCGTGCCATGAGGTTGTGCAGTCGATTGATGGCCCGCGTAGTCTGCTTGACCTGGGCCTGCAACCGGCTGGCCACCTCGCGGAGCAGAATCATCTGCGGTGGCAAAGACAGCGTGGCCTTGGGCAACTCGACGACCGCGAAGCGGGCCATGGCCTGGCTTTCGGTGTCATCGGTGGTGCGTTTGGGGAAGTGCGCCTTTTGATAGTCTTTATTGCGCTTGGGCTCGCCGATGGACAGCGTCATGGGCAAAGCCAGGCCGCGCAGAAAACGTTCAAGGTTGGCGGCATACTGCCCGGCGGCGTCGATGCGGACGTGGAAATGGGCCTGGGGATGCTGCTGATGCAGGCGTTCGAGTTGTTCTTGTAGGGCTTGATAGCCGGCGTGTGTCTCCATGACGGTCAGTGGCTTGGCGGCAGGCTGATGATCGGGCCTGCGAAAGGAGACGCGATGACCGTAACGTGCGGTGTCGATGCCGACGCCGATGCGATCCAGGGTGGGCGCAGCGGCTTTCGAGGACGTAGACGATTTTGCCATAGGAAGTACTCCGAAAAGAGGGACCAACGCTGGGAACCACCAAGGTGAAGGCAAGCGTTCGCGACGGAGCCCGTGAGCATCCTCCATAAAACTTTGGCGAGGTGATCCTTGTGATAAGCGGTCCGAGCCGCATGATGTACCAAAGCCTTGAGCCAAAGCACGGAGGGGTCAATCTTTTCTAAGAGGTCAAAGCCTCAGGGGACACACAGATCTCCTCACGACGCTGCCACCATTAAAAATGGCTTGAAATGAATATACAAGGGGACATGGAAAGCGCCGGGATAAACCGGCATGGAGTCGCGGATGAAAGAGCCGCACGAGAAAGGCGTAGCGAACCATCTCGGCCCC
>CAZUPX010000176.1:0-5583 GCA_964622155.1 uncultured Planctomycetaceae bacterium
CCCCCTCACCCGGCCCCGGCGCGCCGGGGCCACCCTCTCCCACCAGGGGAGAGGGTGAATCGTCGTCTTCGGCCGCGTCGCCCTCGCCTTGCGAAACTGGGCCGTTAGGACCAAACAGCGTGCGCTTGCCGTAGCCGTTCAAGCAGGCGGTCAGTAGCGACGCTTCCGGCTCGGCAACCACCATGCCGACCAGCCGGTCGTCGGCCGCCAGGCTGATACCTTTCACACCGCTGGTGTTGCGGCCCATCGGTCGGGCGTCGGCTTCGCTGAAGCGTATAGCCATGCCTCGGGCCGTGGCCAACACCACTTCGTCCCCCTTTTTAGTGATCGCCACGTCGACAACTTCATCGTCTTCACGGAGCTTGATGGCGATAATGCCACCGCGCATCGGCCGGCTGAATTTCGACAACTCGGTCTTCTTCACCAGTCCGCTTTTGGTCGCCATTATCAAGTAATGATCCGGCTGCGTGAAGTCGCGGACCGCGCGGCAGTCGGCCACGCGCTCCCCCTCGGCAAAGTTCAACAAGTTGACCACGGCGCGGCCGCGGCTCTCGCGGCTGAGTTGCGGCAGGTCGTAGACCTTCTGCCAGTAGACTTTGCCGCGGTTAGTAAAGAACAGCAAGTAATCGTGCGTGCTGGCGGCGAACAGGTGCTCGATCGGATCTGCTTCTTCCGCCTTGGCCCCTTTCATACCCTTGCCGCCGCGGTGCTGGGCTCGATAGACGCTGGCTGGAGTCCGCTTGATATAGCCGTTGTGGCTGATCGTCACCACCATCGGCTCCTCGACGATCAAATCCTCCAGATCGATCGATCCGATCTCCTCGCCGCTGATCTCCGTGCGACGCTCGTTGCTGTGCTTTTTCTTCAGTTCCAGGCAGTCGTCTCGGATCATGCCCAGAATGATCTTGTCGTCCGACAGTATGCGCAGGTACTCGGTGATTTCCTCGAGCAGTTTCTTGTACTCGCCGGCCAGCTTCTCCTGTTCGAGGTTTACCAACTGTCCGAGGGTCATTTTCAAGATGGCGTCGGCCTGCACGCCTGTCAGCGTGTAGGTGTCGCTGGTGCCACGATCGGCCTGGAAGACCGCGAAGCCGTCGTCGCCCAGGGCTCGGCGCATCATCGCCGCTGGAGCCTCAATTCCCATCAAGCGGGCCTTGGCCTCGGCCTGGCTGGCCGACGAGCGGATGACCTTGATGATCTCGTCGATATTGGCGTGCGCGAGCAGCAGGCCCTCGACTGTGTGCTTGCGATTTCGGGCCCGCCCCAGCAGGAACTGCGTGCGGCGGCGAATCACCGTCACCCGATGGCGGATGAACTCCTCCAGCAGTCCCTTGAACGGCAAAATCCGCGGCTTGCTGTCGACCAGCGCCAGAAAGATCAGCGAAAACGAATCTTGCAGCGGCGAGAATTGGTAGAGCTGGTTGAGCACGATTTCGGGGTCGGCGTCGCGTTTCAGCTCCAGGATCAGTCGCACCGGCTCTTTCAGATCGCTCTCATTGCGGATGGCCGAGATACCTTTGATCCTGTCTTCGTTCACTAGCGCCGCGATCCGCTCTTCCACCCGGTCGCGTGCCTGCTGGAAGGGGATCTCGGTGACGACGATGCGGTTGCGGCCCTTGCCGAACTCCTCGATGAAGGCCCGGGCTCGGATCACGATCGTGCTGCGTCCGGTGTGGTAGCCACGGCGAATGCCCGTGCGGCCACAGACGATGCCTCCGGTCGGAAAATCGGGGCCGGGGCAGATTTCCAACAGCTCGTCGGTCGAGACGTCGGGCTCGTCGATTACGCGCAATAGCGCATCGCAGATTTCGCCCAGGTTGTGCGGCGGAATCGACGTGGCCATGCCCACCGCGATGCCGTTGGCGCCATTGACCAGAAGATTGGGAAAGCGCGACGGCAACACAGTCGGCTCGCTGTGCCGCTCGTCGTACGTGGGCATGAAGTCGACGGTGTCGAGCTTCAGGTCGTCGAGCATCAGCGAGGCAATGGCCGACATGCGAGCTTCGGTGTACCGCATGGCGGCAGGAGGCAGCCCCGCGATCGAGCCGAAGTTGCCCTGCTTGTCGACCAGCACGTGCCGCATGTTCCAGTCCTGGGCCATGCGCACGAGCGTTGGATAGATGATCGCTTCGCCGTGCGGGTGGTAATTGCCGCTGGTGTCGCCGCAAATCTTGGCGCATTTGACGCGGCTGGCGCCGGGCGCGAGGTTCAGGTCGTTCATGGCGACCAGAATCCGCCGCTGCGAGGGCTTCAGTCCGTCGCGCGCATCGGGCAAGGCCCGGCTGACAATCACACTCATCGCGTATGTGAGGTAACTGTCTTTCAGCTCCTCCTCAATCGGCAAGTCGATGATCCGTCCGAGAGGCGGATTTCCGTTCGTTGGGGGCTCGATTTGATCGTCGGGCTCGTTTCCGTCGGTGGCCAAGATGGATCCTTTCCCAGAAGCAATTCAATCCGTAAGAAGGCAACCGTGCGGCCGCCGTTTTGGGCCCTCATTCAGCGGTCAAATCCGCCGTTTGGGCAAGCGGTCAATATACCGTTTCAAGACCTCACCGGCAACGGTGCGGAAGCGATTGTAACTATCGGCGCCGATGGGTGTTGCGATGCCAGATTGCAAGCAAAAACTTGGTCGACCAGCGAGCGCGAAAAGAGGTCCTCAACCCTTGCCGGGTGGGATGGGGCGCTCGGCTGTGGGTGACGCGCCAAAATACCCTAACTCGCGCATCCGCAGCACCAGGTCTCGGGCGATCGAGCCGGCCACTTCGGCGCCGCTGCCTCCGTGTTCCAACACCACGACAAATGCCCAGCGAGGTTCGGCCGCCGGCACATAGCCGGCGAACCAGGCGTGATCGGCTTGCTCGCCGCCGGTCTCCGCTGTACCTGTCTTTCCGGCCACGGCGGGCCACGGCAAACGGACCCATTTGTACGCGGTGCCATTTGGGTCGTGGACGATCCGCCGCAGTCCTTCGCGCACCGCGGCGAGGGTAGTGGCGCTCAAACCGGGAACCGGCGCGCCTGTGTCCTCTCTATCCCTCGATGGGAGAGGGCCGGGGTGAGGGTGAAGAATTGTTGATGGATCCCCTTTTCGCGCGCTTACCCCCTCACCCGTCTCGCCGACCAACGCTTCGCGTCGGTGCCCGTCGCCACCCTCTCCCACAAGGGGAGAGGGATGATGAATCAACCGTGGCGACACCAGATATCCGCCGTTGGCGATGGCGGCATACATGCGGACGACTTGCAGCGGCGTCGCAGTGAGCTGACCTTGGCCGATGGCCAGCATTTGCGTCTGGCTCGCCTGTTTGAGTTCGGTCGAGCTGGGAAGTCGGCCGGTAGATTCGTCAGCCAGATCAATCCCCGAGGGTTGTCCAAACCCGAACCGGGTCGCCCAATCCACTAGCCCAACGGCGCCCATCTCCACAACGTGATGAAAGAAATACACGTTGCAGCTTTGCGCCAGTGCATTGGCCAAAGTCAGCTCGCCATGACCAATTCCGTGCTGGCGAAATATCTGGCAACGCAACCGGTCCGGCTCGTCAAAATAACCTTGGCAACGAAAGGTCGACTGGGGACCGACCGTCTTGTTTTCCAAAAGTGCGATCGCCGTTAACGGTTTGAACACCGAGCCGGGCGGAATGGCCATCCTGGTCACCCGGTCGAACAGCGGGCGGCGCGAGTCGTTGAGCACGGCTTCGACCCGCCCGTCGCCGGCGGCAAACCAGTTGGGGTCGAATCGAGGACCGCTGGCCGCCGTCAACAGCTCGCCTGTGTGCACGTCCATGACCACAATCGCGCCGCCTTGCGCCACGGCGGGTTGTGTGCCAGCGTGCGTTCCTCGGCCGCTCAAACGGCGATCGAGCCATGCTTCTACAGACTGCTGCAAGCGGTTGTCGATCGTGAGCACGACGTCGCCGCCCGTGGCCGGCTCTTGAGCCCGCCGACTCGATAGGACACTGTTGCGGCGATCGACCTGTTGGATTTCGAAGCCCGCGCGGCCCGTCAGTGTGTCGTTGAACTTTCGTTCGATCCCCATCAGACCGCGCGCGTCGCCGGATAGGTGGCCGATAACGTTGGCCGCCAGCGACCCCAGCGGATAATCGCGGCGGACGTGCTGGACAATCTTTACGCCAGGGTAGTGATCCGGATGATTCCGGATTTCCGCGGCGATCTCGGGCGCGACGCCGTCGACGATGTCGTGATAGGCGGTCTGTTCGGCGACGATGAGCGGCGGCGGAGGGAGTTGCTCGGGTGGAGCGAACAGGCCCTCGAAGACCGTCGCCAGGCTCACGTCACTCGTGGGCGCCTCGGCCGCCAGTTCAGCTTCGAAGCCCTCAAGTCGTCGGGCGTTCACGTTCGCCGCCAGCTCCGTCACGCGCCGCTGAATGCGTGTGGTGCGCGCCTGCCACTGGGCGTCGGACAAATCACACAGCCGGGCCAACCGCCGATGCAGCTCGACCAGCTCACCGCGCAGCATCTCTCGGGCGGCTGCCACGCGCTCGGGCTTGCGACGCTCGGCCGGCGTCAATCTCGCGCGGGCCGTTCGCCGTAGCCACGTCGCATCGGGTGGGTTTTCGAGATACCGATACTGCACGGCAAGTGCTTGTACCTCGCGCTCGCCGGCCAGCACGGTGCCGTCGCGAGCCAATATGCGGCCGCGCCGCGCGGGTAGCTCCACGCGTCGTTCGATTGGCCGCGCCGCCAACCGCCGAAAATTCGCGCCATCCGAGACTTCCAGTTGTACCGCTCGCGCGAAGACCGCCAGCGCCGCGAACGCGAACATCGCCAGTAACCATCGTAGCCGCGTCCGCGTGTTCTCTACTGGCTCATCGGCCCGCTCATCGACGATCGACTGCCAATTGAAATAATGATGGGGACGTGACATGGGAGTAGGTGTCAGGGGCTGGGGGCTAGGGACTGGTGAAGAAGAGGCAATTCAAAAGAGGCTCAATTCGTTGATGGGGCAGGTCAGTCACGCGGATCGGCGCCGCATCGTGCTCATTCCTAGTCCCCAGCCCCTGGCCCCCGGTCCCTACACTTACACATCCTCCTCGCTCGACTGCATCGCGGACCGCCAGCGGTCGAAGTGCTCGAGGCAGATGTAAGTGCCACGCGCCACGGCGGTCAACGGGTCGGCCATAACGCGGGTCGGCAGGCCAATTTGTTCACTGAAGCACCTGTCGATGCCGCGCAGCAAACTGGCGCCGCCCGCCAGCACCAGCCCGTTGTCGACCAGATCGCTGGCCAGGTCGATGCCGCAGTCGTCGAGTGTGGCTTTGATCGCGCCGGTGATCTCTTCCAGCGGCCCGCCCAACGCCTCGCGCACTTCTTCGCTGGTAATCGTGGCCTTACGCGGCAGTCCGCTGATCGCGTCGACGCCTTTCACTTCGTCGGAGAGTTCCTCGGGCAGCGGATGGGCGCTGCCGATGTCGATCCGCAAGCGCTCGGCGGCCGTGGCGCTTACTCGCAGGCTGTAATGTCGCTTCAGGTAATCGACGATCGCGCGGTCCATGGCGTCGCCGGCCACGCGAATCGACTGTGTGGCGACGATATCGCCCAGGCTCAGCACGGCCACCTCGGTGGTGCCGC
>CAZUPX010000177.1:0-1686 GCA_964622155.1 uncultured Planctomycetaceae bacterium
TCCGGCGGCATGACGTACGCCCACGTCGGCGTGCCGCCGGTGCTCGACGCGGACCGCATCCGCGCAGATTACTATGCCAGGTATTCGATGGCCGACGCGCAGGGCACCTTGAAGGCCGACGTCCCCACGGGCCTTGAGCACATGGCGTTTCGCGTCGGCTGGAGCGACCCTCGGTTTCTCGATTGGAACATTCCCGAGCGCGGATTGACCAAGACGGTCCATTTGCGCGAGCCGTCGTGGCGAAAAGACCCAGCACAGGCACCGCACCTGGACGTGCGGTGCAAGCTCGTTGAAGAGAGGGGGCGGTACTTTGTCGAAGCGACATTGCGCAGCGATTCGCAGCAGCGGCACACACTCGGCCCATACGACATTCAAATCTGGTCGCCAATTTGGAACGGCGGCTGGTACGTCTACCCCGGCACGCGCCCGAAGTACGCGGGTATCGTGGTGCCGCCGCGCGAGGCGGGACACGTCACGCTGCGATTGCCGTGGAGCGACTACCTCGAGCGCGGCCACTGGTACACGGTTGGCCCAATGGACGTGGTTTGGAAGCAGGCGGCTGAAGATCCCGGGCCCGGCCGCGCGTATTTCAGCGTGAACGTGGCTGACGGTGCCGCGGCGCTGGTGTTGCCGGTAAAGGCGCCCACGCGGCTCGATGCCGAAGCGCCGCCGAACTCCGATGGGGAGACCAATCAAAGGTGAGCATCAATCATTGCTACACTCGACGGCTGAATCTGTTGTCGCAAGGCGTCGTCGCTGCGTTGGTCGGGTATTCACACCGACCCAACCGTTGGGGCACCTCCAACCGTATTGCCGCCTGGACGGCGGACCAAAACAGATTATTTGAAACAGAAGAGAGGACATGAGCTACTACGCCGCACTGGCCATTGCTCTTCTTGCCGTCAATCCGACCGACCCAGACGTGCAACGTCGGATCTCTGAACTTGGCTCTCCATCACAAGAAACCCGGGACGCAGCGGCCGAACAACTCAGGGCCACCTTCACACCAACGCCCGGCGAGCAATGGGAGCCCCTCTTATCTGCGATTAAGACGGGGGACAAAAAGAAGTCGGTCCTAGATCGGGCCCACTCAGCAAAAGCTGAAAACGGTCCCGGAACAGGGCAATCACACATGGAGCAATATCGGCTCGATGATTGCTGGATGCTAAGTTGCTGGTATCGCAACGCGGACGACAGCGTTTTTCGGGCCACACTCGTTGAGACAATGCGCAATATTTGGGTCGAGCCGCCTCGCGATTTTTCGGGGGCTTGGGTCACCTATTTCGTCAATGGCCACAAAAGCCACGAGATCCATTACAAGAATGGGAAGCGCTTGGGGACGCTGACCGCTTACTACTCGGATGGATCAAAGCACTACGTTCAGACTTACAGCGAGAGCGGCGTTGACGGACCAGACACGGGCTACTTTCGATCCGGCCGCATCAAGTATCGCGCCCAATACAAGGACGGTTCCCCGGTGGGCACCTGGACCTGGTATGACGAGGAAGGTCGGCCCCGGTACTCTGAGGAACATCCCATCAAGTAGCCGCGGCGGCTCACTCGGCTAGGTGCCGTATGTATTGGGCATGGCCAACAGCAGTCGCTTGCTCCGCTAGTGGCACCGTGCACGACTTGGAGCAAGCTACGAGCTCAAGGACGAGTAAAAAGCACAAGACCAGCAAGGCC
>CAZUPX010000178.1:0-2034 GCA_964622155.1 uncultured Planctomycetaceae bacterium
GTGCCCGATTTTTCCAAGGGCTGGTGGCGGCAGCCGTCCCTGGCTGCAGGGTTTTGAGAGGCTGTCTCAAAACGTACAGGCTCGAAGCCTATACCACCGTGTCTCCCTTGCCGATCAAACTGAATCTGGTGGTACAGGCATCTTGCCTGTACCACCAGACAGGTTTGAGACAGCCCCTCGAGTCGGGGGACTTCCGGTACTTCGTCCGATCTCAGAGGTCGTTGGCGTCGAACACGTCCAGCACCAGCTCCGTGCAGTCGTTCGTCGTATTGGGCTCGACGCTACCCATCGGACCCGTCAGGCACAGCTGCTGCGTACAGCGCGCTGGCGACTTGGCGTTGGTCGTCGGGTAGTCGTTGGCGGCGAGCGTCAGCGTGACAACGCCGGTTGCCGTCTTCTCACTTTCGACGCTCACCGTGTTCTCGATGGCCGGTGTGTCCTTGTTGAAGTCGGGGAGACCGACTCCGACACACGTCCCGGCCCCGAGGGTGACCGTAATCGCGTGCCCCGGGTCTGCTTCGTCGTCGGCATTGGTCACCTTGAGCTTGATGGTCTTGGTGACGCTGAGGGCGCCGTCGCGGATCTTGACTTTGACGGGCTTGAGGCTCGCCGTCACCGATTCGTGGTTTGGCGGCACTGCCTGCAACTCCGCATCGTTGAGGTCGAGCACAGTCAGCTCCATGTTCGCAACATTGTTGCTCAGCGCTGGGTCGCCATTCATCGGCACGTCCGCCGTTGCCGTGAAGGTGATCTGACAGCGCGCCGGTGACTTCGCGTTGAACGAGGCGAACGCCATGCTGTCGATGGTCAGTGGCACCACCGCTTTCTTCGACTTCCCAGGTTCCAACAACAGGACCGTGTCTTGCGCGCCCAGCATGTCCGGATCGAAATCGGGCGTGCCCGCCACGCCGCCACAGCCACTCACCTGCAGCTTGATATCCGCCGGGCCGAGGGTGGTGGTGTTGCCATTGCGTACTGCCACCTTGATGTTCTTCACGACCGTCGCGGTACCATTCGGAACCTTCACTTTGAGGGGCTTGGGGGCCAATACGATGGCATCATGAGTCGGCGTGCCATTTACAGCGACCATCAGGGCTGACATGGCAGCCGCATCGCCGCTGGCAGTGGCGTTGCCGTTCACGGCGTTGCCCCAGCCCGCCAAGGTCACAGTGGTCGAACCGACGGGGGCGGTCCATTGGAACGAGAAGGTCGTCGTGCCGGACATTGCCGCCTTGGGCGTGGTGTGCGTGATCTCGGCACGCCCACCGGTTCCCGTTAGCGTCTGCGTACTCGTGGCGTCTGGGCCACCAGTCGACAGTACGCCACTGGGCGCCGAGACGTTCAGACCACCAAAGCTCTGCCCGACAGGGTTGGTGATCGCCAGGGTGTAGACGCTCGTCGAACCTCCCGTCACCGTAGTTGGGCCCGTCAAGCTCACCATGGGTGTCGTGCCGCCGAAGTGACAGAGGTTACACCCGGCGGCATTGAAGCTCAGCGTCGTGATGCCCGTGGACACGGCATGCACTGCCGCAGGTCCAGTGAGCCCCACTAGAAGCATCGCCACTAGCAGTCGCGTCCAGAGCCAAAACTGGCGATCACGCTTCATCTCAAGTCCTCCTCTGCGTGTACGGCACAGGCAGCCACGTCGCTAACCATCGTTTCCGTGAAGCGCGTCGAGCAACAACTCGGTGGCATTCGTTTCCCGTGTTGGGGCAGCGCGCCAGGCAGTGGTGGTCACGCCCTACAGTTCTGCCTGGCGTCGACACTAAGGGAGGGAGAGCCGCCTAGTCAATCAGAAATCTACGCGGACACGGTTTTGGGCGCTGCAATGACCCGTCGCAACATGCGCAGGCCGGCTGCGGTTCTCGGCCCATACCACGCGAGGGCCTTCCCATCGATGAAGTGCATGCGGCCGCTCCGCCCGGCAGCCGTCAGCGCCAGGGGTGCGAGCGATGGCAAATCCCGTGGGGAGAAGACGTAGGGTTCGTCCGGCAACAACACGACGTCAGGCAACCGCCCGGCGACCTCGTCGAG
>CAZUPX010000179.1:0-2513 GCA_964622155.1 uncultured Planctomycetaceae bacterium
ACTGCCGCTCGCCGACTCGCTCAATCGACCCGCCCAGGAAGCCCGGATCAAGTTCATGGAAGAAACCGACATGGCCGTGGTCGTGTCGCAGCAGCAAAACGAAGTCGATGAGTTCAAGAAGAAGGGGCTGGACATCGAGCCGCACCGCAGGCGGATGGTCAAGGAAGATTTGGAAACCATGTTCAAAGACCCGGCCGATCCGTTCCGGCTGGTGTTCGTGTGCGCCATGTGGATGACCGGCTTCGACGCGCCGGCCGTCTCGACGATCTACCTCGACAAGCCAATGAAGAACCACACGCTGATGCAGACCATCGCCCGGGCGAACCGGGTCTTCGGCGAGAAGAACAACGGGCTGATCGTCGATTACGTCGGCGTGTTCCGTGATCTGCAAAAGGCGCTGGCCATCTACGGATCGGCATCGGGCGGCGGCGTGAAGGAGGGGGAATGCCCGATCCAGAAGAAGGACGAACTGGTGGCCGAGTTGCGGTTGGCCATCGCCGAAGCCCGGGCGTTTTGTGTCGAGCGGGGCGTGGTGATCGAGACCGTGTTGGAAGCTCAAGGCTTCCAGAAGATCGCCTTCCTCGACGACGCGGCCGCGCATCTGGTCGATAAGCAGGTGATCGAGGCCGTCGACGATGCCGTTGAAAAGGTCATTCTCAGCGACGAATTGAAAAAGCAATACCTGTCGCTCGCCGGGCACGTGGTGCGGCTCTACAAGGCGATCCTGCCGGACCAATTGGCCAACGAGTTCGCCCCGGTGAAGACGTGCCTGGCGGTGCTGGCGGACAAAATTCGCTCGTTCACCGACGAGGCCGACATCGACGACGTGATGGAACAGGTCGGCCAACTTCTGGACGAGTCTATTGCGACGACGGGCTATGTCATCCACCCCACGGAGCAATCGACGCTCATCGACCTGAGCTTGATCGACTTCGACGCCGTGAAGGCCCGCTTTGAGAAGGGACGAAAACACACCGAGGCCGAGAAGCTGAAAGGGGCGGTCGGCAAGAAACTTCAGCAGATGGTGCAGTTGAACAAGACCCGCACCGACTTGTTGGAGAAGTTCAAGAAACTGATCGAGGAGTACAACAAGGGGCTGGACGTGGATGGCTTCTTCGAGAAACTGGTCGCCTTCACCAAGGAGTTGAGCCAGGAAGACCGGCGGGGCGTGGCCGAGCAATTGAACGAGGAAGAATTGGCGATCTTCGACCTGCTGACGAAGCCCACGCCCGACCTGTCAGCGACCGAGAAAAAAGAGGTCAAGCAGATCGCCCGCAAGCTGCTGCAAACGCTGAAGCAGGCGAAGCTTGTCCTCGACTGGCGGAAGAAGCTGCGGACCCGTGCCGACGTGTTCACGACCGTGAAGACCGTGCTGGACGACCTGCCGCGCACTTACACCCCGGAACTGTACCAGGAGAAGTGCGATTTGGTGTACCGGCACGTTTACGACAGCTACCAGGGGGAAGGGCAAAGCGTGTACGAAGTGGCGTGAGTTCGTTGGATGTCTCCGCCGCTGTTCGCCCGGTCGCCCGGTGAATTGGTTTGCCGCGACGGAATCAGGCTGATCCGGTATCAAATGGTCTGCGCCTGAACTCAAGAATCGAACCGAGTCCTTGACGCGCCCCCGCTCGGTAGACGTTAGCAAGCACCCCTGATCGCCTCAAGCGTTCCAATATGCAGGGGAACAGCCATAAGCAACGAGGCCGTCTCCGCGTGGTCCGCAATGAAGCTCTTGGCTTTTCCCCAGTGTAGTGCATTTCGTCGATCACGCAGCACGGTAGTCCACACCTCCGCCTGATCTAGCTTTGCATTGGTCTGCGCGGCAGCCTTCAGCAATGTCTTTCCACTCGCGTGTTCGAGAGCCTTCCGAATTTCCGCCACCTTCTTGCTGACGCTCGAATACTGATCGTTGATGATGCCTTCAAGCTTGGTGTTTCCGAGCTTCGCTGCGACGGCAGCCCCGCACTCTATCCATGTGGCCTCGGCAGCCGCAGCGACCATTACCGTCGCGGGCATATACAGCCCTCGCCTGAAACAATTTAGGGACTGCTCGACAGCGTCGCGAACGCCAGAGTGAAGAGCTGCGCAGTCGATGCCTTTCAAAAATATATCCGGATCGCTCGGCTCCCCAGAAATCAGGGGCGGATGAGCGATTTCCTGAGGAAATGCACAGCCAATCCTGAGTGGTATTCCGCCTTCATTCCCAGTCATTTTGTATTCAAGCGATGGCTTCCATGCCACTGACGGAGGTCCAGCAGGGATTAAATCACCGGCTGCGATCAGCTCCCATACTGCCTGAAGGAATGCCAAATGAAGGCTGTATGCTCGCGCAACATGGGTGAGGATCTCTGTGCAGTCTCCCGCGCCAATATCAACTGTGTGCGGTATCTCGATCTCCTGTTCACCAAGCCATGTCTTGACCATTTGGTCCGGACGATGACCTTTGGCTTGAGCAATCCAGCTCTTCGCTCGCGCGATATCCTCCGTGAGCGCGCACCACGGACAGGGCTTGG
>CAZUPX010000180.1:0-2231 GCA_964622155.1 uncultured Planctomycetaceae bacterium
TCCATAAGCTCGCATTCGATAGTGGTGGGCGCTTGACGACTCAGACGGATCCGCTCAACCGCGTCGTGGCCACCACGACCTGGAACAGCAACAACCAACCCTGTACGATCCAGAACGTCTTCGGACCGAGCGGCACGACAACGATTACGTACGACGCCAACGGCAACCCCGACACGATCCAGACGCCGCGCGGCACGATCGACGTCGATTTCAGCTCTATTAACAACCTTACACTCATGGTCGATGCGGTGGGCAACACCACGCGCTACGAATACAACGATAGCGCCAACCCGACCCGCGTCACCAAGATTGACGGCACGGGTTCCAGCGATGCGACGTTTACGTGAGGCAACGGCGGCAGCGGCAGCCCGGCCGGCCAAATCCTGTCGATGGCCGACCCGAACTATACCTCACGCGGCCATCATTGAGACATTTGCAAATGTCTGAAAAGCGCAGGTCATCAGGGTAGCCATGTGCGGCTGGTGGGTGGTGGGCAGGTGGTCGAGGCACTCGTCAATCCTGGAATGAAACTTTGCGAATGACGCGTGGTGCCGCGAATTGAGCACGGCTTTCTTCACGAACTTCCAGAGGCGTTCAATCAGATTGAGATTGGGCGAGTACGACGGTAGAAACAGGAGTTCGATGTTCAGAGTCTGCGCCAGATTCTGCACCAATTGACAGCGCTGATAACGCGCGTTGTCCATGACCAGCGTGATCGGCGTGCCAAGCCCCAGAGCGGCCAGCTTGTGGAGCAACTCGCACACGGTCGCCGCCGTGATGTAGGTATCGTTCGTGACGCGGACCAACGGGTAGGTAACCGCATTGAGCGCCCCCAACACGTTGTATCGTTGACGCCCGGACGCCGCCTTCACAAACAGCCGTGTCGAACACCACAGCCACCCCAGGAACGACGCCAGCACGAAGTGGGCCGCATCGACGAAGAAAACCGCGCGCTGGCCGGCTCGGGCTGCGGCCAGACGCGGCTCAAGCTCCGTCTTTAAGAAAAGCCGCCTGTTGGGCGGCATGCTCGGCCAGCGTCAGCTTGGGCGGGACAGGCACGGCGGCCACCTTCCGCCAACGCAGCCCCAGCGTGTCGCGCAGAAACACACGCACCTGACTCGGCCGGCGTCCGGGACAACGCCCTGTCCCGGATCAGTTGCTCGATCCGCATGCAGGCCTCGACCACCGTGTGCGGCGGTCGCTCCCGAAATTCCGCCTCCAACTGCGGCCGATGGGGTGCCAACGCGCTGACCGGAACCCTCCAATGAAACGTCTGCACGGCCTGGACGCCGCCCGCCTCATAGGAATCCAGCAGCCGCTGGACGGTGGCCCGCGACACGGTCGCCAGTTCGGCGATCCGTTCATGCGTTTCGCCGTGCGACTTCAACCACAGCACTTCCATCCGCCGCTGGACCAACGGGTCGGGATGCGCGAAACGATCCCGCTCGATTTCGGCCAGCACGTCCCGCGAAAACTCGAATCGCCGCATCCCTGCGTCCTCGACCCTGCCCACACGCGACGGCAGCCACCTCCGTGACGACTCCCGCGCTTGCCATCCTCATCGTCTCTCCACCAGAACCCACAACACGGATTTGTCTCATCGCTCGGCAATCTCGGTATAGCAGCGTGCGGCGGGGGTCAGAACCCGCCACGATGGCGCGATATGGGTCGGCGTTTCCCCGAGGACAATCCCGGTTTCTGAGCCAGCTGTCAAGGATTGCTTCGCTCCACGGCGACGTCTCAACTGCCCTTACGAATGGGTCTTTACTATTCATGTCGTAACGCTACTATAGAACTAGTAAGTCCGCCGTTGCGGACGGTTTTGATAGGATATTCACTATGCCTCGCATTTGTTTGTGCGTAACACTCGTGTCCTGGCTCGCTTCGGTCGTCGCGGCGTCGGACGATCTCGGCGCGATTCTGAAACGAGAGTGCGAGCGGTTCGGCGTCCCAGGCGCTGCGGCCGCAGTGGTCCGTGACGGAAAGGTCGTGGCCAGCGGGGCTTTCGGCGTCCGCAAACTGGGCGAGCCGGCCAAGGTTGAGCCGACCGATCTGCTGATGATCGGCTCGTGCGGCAAGTCGCTGACGCGGCTGCTCATCGGCCGCTTGGTGGACCGCGGTCTGCTGGCATTCGACTCGACGCTCGGCCAACTCTTGCCCGACGTCGAGATGCGGGATGAGTACAAAAGCGTGACGGTCGCCGATCTGCTCGCGCACCGCGGCGGGATCCA
>CAZUPX010000181.1:0-1771 GCA_964622155.1 uncultured Planctomycetaceae bacterium
AAATTCCAGTTCCATCTGAAGCAGGACACAGGGAGAAGAGGTTTTGAACAACCGACGGAAAATATTCTAAAATCCCTAACATCCCACGGCAGCAGCCTTTATAATCCCAACCTAGAGGTCGCTTGCCGGCGCTTCCGATAAACTTTCGCGCCTGAAGCGCAATCGGCCCACTGTCGAGCGTCTAAGAGAATGGACCCAGCATCTGATATTCCGTCTGTGACTGCGGGCCGTTGGATAGCGGACCTCGAAGGGGTCTCTCCGGATGATTCAGTGCGTCTGTGCCACCGCATGCACCAAGAGTTGCTCCGTCGGGCAAAGCAATGGACGGAAGTCTTGTGCGAACGACCGGTCGGCGAAGAAGGGCTGGGCATCTACCTAAGGAGATTCTGGAATTGTGTTGAGTATCACTGGCGGCGACTGGCAAATGAGAAGTCGGTTCGATTACAAACCGTTTTGGACGGTCTTGACGTGGGCGATCTCGGCACCACCAGTCGCGGAAACGTTTTCGAGGAGCTAACGCTCGCGCAAGCGCTCGAGTCCAGGGAGCCGAAGGCGGCCGCCATGTTTGAAGCCGACTATATGCCCGTGGTTCGCACCGCGGCCCGCTATGCAGGCGGGACCCGCGCGGTAGAAGCGACGGACAACTTCGCCGCCGAGCTGATTTTGCCGCGCGCCAATCGACCTCCGCGAATCGCTACTTTCCAAGGCCGCACGCACTTGAAATCATGGCTGCGAACGGTTGTAGTCAACTTCTGGAGGAATGAAGTCAAAACTCCTCACCCCGAACCCATCAATGAAGAGACCGTTTCCACTTTTGCCAGCAGTCCCACGACCCGTGCCGACCAGGATCCGTGTCGGCAGCTTCTGTCACCTCTGTTCACGGCTGCCGTCGGAGCCTTAACTACGGAAGATCGCGTATTGTTGAAGATGTTGGTCTTGGACAAGGTTCCGCAGCTCGACCTGGCCCGTAGCCTGGGCATCAATTCCGGCACCTTGACCCGTCGGCGACAGCGCGCCCTGGAGCGAATCTTTCGAGCAATTCACGAGCTTTCGTTACCCAATTCCCGCCGAGTGAATGAATGCCTGGAGGTGGTCTTGGCAAAGGATGAGCCGGACTTAGGGCGGCATATGGCCAACATCATGGCCGAAGCCGTGGCGAGTGGCGCGAACAGAGAGAGCCTATGATGGACACGCACGAGCTTGATCGCAGGATTCTGAGCAACCTTTTGGCCACGATGAACGGCAGCGCGGTGGACTCTCACCATCCCGACGATGAAACGTTGACGCTGTTCGTTGAAGGCGCACTGAAAGGCGCCACGAGAGAGGACCTGTTACAGCATCTCGACCGCTGTGACTCCTGCCGGCGCGCCGCGGGCGTGTTGATGTCGCTGCCAGCGGAGGAGGAAGCCCGAGCTATCGTCGCGCCGCAGCCCAACCGATGGTCGTGGCAGCAAATTGCCTCGCTAGCGATCGCGGCATGCCTGTTGGTTACCGTGGGGCTGCTCTCTTTCCCTCGAGGGACGAGCGAAATAGCGATGTACGAAAAGTCGCTTCGATTGTTAACGAGCAAGAAGTTCGCCGAGGCTCATGATCTTTTGGCCCTGGCCGCTGAACAGGGCATCGAATCCGACCGCCTACGCAGCCTGGACGCCCAGGCGCTGAGGAAGATACCCGATCCGAACGCTTTGGCGTACGCGGGCCGGCTGACCGATTTCGGCTTCGACGGGACCGGTGCCATTGCACGGGACCCTGGCGCCGCGGCCGGCGACGA
>CAZUPX010000182.1:0-8678 GCA_964622155.1 uncultured Planctomycetaceae bacterium
GCGGCCAGAACTGCTCGCTGCCGCCGGCATCGACCATCAGCTCCACGTCTTCACCGACCGTGTCACGCGCCGTCTTCACCAGCAGCTCATCGAGCTTGCGGCTCACGCGCCCGAACGGCCGCCAGCCCATCTTGATGGCGCGAAAGCCGCGCGAAAGCTGCACGTGCAGCTTCTCGGCCAGCCGCGGCGGATCGTCGAACAGAATCGATGCATACGGCTTGATCGCGGCGCGATAGTTTCCACCCAGCAGTTTTGACACCGGCTGGCCAAGCGCCTTGCCCCACAGGTCCCACAACGCGATGTCGAGTCCGCTGATCGCATGCTCGACTGATCCACCGCGCCCCAGCCAGAACATGGTCTGTCGCATCGTTTCGCTGGTTCGCTCGGGCTCGATCCCAGAGCTGCCGATCAGGATCGGTTTAAGCAGCAACAGTGCCGCTTCGACCAGTGGCCGCGTGGTGTAACAACTGCCCAGTCCGATCAGGCCCGCGTCGCTCTCGACCTCGACAAGCGTGTTGTACTGTGCGTTGGGATCGGTGCCGCCGGGCCAGCCGTGGTCGTCGGTCGCGCCACCCAGCGCGATTGTGCGCACAGCAGTGATCTTCATTGGTTGAACTCCAGTCGGATTGCGAAGATACTCATGTTAGTAGTCGCCGGGCCGACATCCAAGAGAGTTCAAATATGAGCCGAGCCGCCAGCGAATATCGCTACGAAAAACTGACCTGGCCGGAGATCAATGAAGCGATCGAGCTGGGCAAGGTTTGCGTGCTGCCGTGTGGAGCGGTCGAACAGCACGGACCGCACCTGCCGTTGGACGTTGACTTGGTCTGTCCCGGCGGCATCGCGCGCGGAACGGGGCAAGCGATTCCCGACAAGATGCTGGTGCTGCCGATCGTGGCCTACGGGTACACGGGGCACGTGATGGACTTTCCGGGCACGATCAACAACGACTTCGAGCACTTCATGCACCACGTGCTCGACATCACGAAGAGCCTTGCCTACCACGGCTTCAAAAAGATCGTGCTGCTCAACGGCCACGGCTCGAATATGCCCAACCTCGACCTGGTCGCCAGGCGGACAAACCTGGAGACCGACGCCGAGTGCGTGCTGGCAGCGTGGTGGAACCTGTTGACGGTCGACAAGGAATTTTTGCCCGGCTGGCGGCAGAGCAAGTTTCCCGGCGGCTGCGCGCACGCCTGCGAGCTGGAAACGTCACTGTACATGTATCTCGACGGCGACAACGTGCGCACCGACAAGATCAATAACGGCGCGATCAGCTTCAATGAAGAGAACAGCCCCTTCAGTTGGGTCGACCTGTTCGCCCACGGACCCGCGACCGTGATTTCGTGGACCAGCAGCTATTCCGAGTCGGGCGTGCTGGGCGAACCGGAGCTGGCCACGCCCGAGAAGGGGCGGCAGGTGTACGAGGAAGCGGTCAAGCAACTGGCACGGTTCATCACCTGGTTCAAGGACCGGCCATGCGATGTGCGACGCGATCGGCACGCCAAGGCACCTACTATGCCGATGCCGTGGGGTCAGCGGCCGGTGAGAGGAAGTTAGATAAAGATGATGCGCGAGTGTCGGCGATGATGTCTGAGGACAACACAAGCTGGTGGCCAACGGGGGCACTGCTGGGCAAGCCGGCAGTGGCACCCAGGATGGCGATCTTGCTGTCGTTCGCGCTGGTCGCAATCGCGGTTGGTACCGCAATCGCATCGGCCGCCGAGCCGAGCGCCGCCGATGCGGAATTCTTCGAAAAGGAGATTCGGCCGCTGCTGGTGGCGCGGTGTTACAAGTGTCACGGCGAAGTGAAGGAGCCCAAGGGCGGGCTGTCCTTGACATCGCGCGAGGCGGTGCTCAAGGGTGGCGAAAGCGGTCCGGTGGCGATCGAGGGCAAGCCCCAGGCGAGTCTGTTGATCTCGGCGATCAACTACGACGGTTTGGAGATGCCGCCCGAGGGAAACAAGCTCGGCGATGTCGAGATCGCCCGTCTGACTCGTTGGGTGCAACTCGGATTGCCGTGGCCGAAGACCGACGCGAAGGCACTTGAAAGCGCGAGGGTCACCGCCGAGGCCGAACAGATTGCGGCCGCGCGGCGCAGCTTCTGGTCGTTTCAGTCGGTTCGCAATCCACCGCGTCCGGCCGTGCGCGACACGAGCTGGGTCCAAGCGCCAATCGACCGTTTTGTGCTGGCCGAGTTGGAGACGCACGGATTGAGCCCATCGCCGCGGGCCGACAATCGGACACTGTTGCGCCGGCTCACGTTTGACCTGATCGGTTTGCCGCCAACGCCGGAAGAAATTGAGGACTTCCAGCGCGACGATTCGCCAGCCGCGGTTGATCGCGTTGTCGACCGCTTGCTGTCTTCGCCGCGATACGGCGAGCGATGGGGCCGGCACTGGCTCGATGTCGCCCGTTATGCCGACACCAAGGGTTACGTGCTGTTTCAGGACGACAAGTTTCCCTGGTCGTACACTTATCGCGACTACGTCGTGCGCGCGTTCAATGAAGATTTGCGGTATGACCGGTTCATCATCGAGCAGTTGGCGGCCGACCTGTTGCCGCTAGGCGCCGATCGCAGGGCGCTGACGGCACTGGGCTTCCTGACGCTGGGAAACGGATTCATGAACAACCAGCAGGACGTGATCGACGACCGCATCGACGTCGTTACACGCGGGCTGCTGGGACTGACCGTGACTTGCGCGCGTTGCCACGACCACAAGTTCGATCCGATTCCGACGGCCGACTACTACTCGCTGTACGGCGTGATGGCCAGTTCAACCGAGCCGACGATCCCGCCCTTGTTCGAGGATCCGCCAAACTCCGAAGCCTACGCCGCGTTTGCCAAGGAGCTGGCCGAGCGCGAGCGGAAGCTGAACGAGTATCTCGACGAAAAGTATCGCGAGCTAGCCGAGGGGGCGCGCTCGCGCGTGGCCGAATACCTGCTGGCGGCCAACTTTCTCAAAGACAAGCCAACGACAGAGGATTTCATGTTGTTGGCCGACGGCAGTGATTTGAATCCCACGATGATCATTCGCTACCAGGTATTTTTGGAGCGAAGCCGTGCAGGGCATGACCCGGTGCTGGCGATCTGGCATACCCTGGCGGCTCTCCCGGAAGACCAGGTCGCGGCCAAGGCCGCCGAGGTCGTCGAGCAACAGATCGCCGGGCAATCAGCCGACAAGCCGATCAACCCGCTGGTGGCTGGCGCGTTTCTGGGTAAGCCGCTGAAAGACCTGGCCGACGCCGCGCGGATTTACGGAGAGCTGCTCAATGGGGCCGAGCACCTGTGGCAATCGACCGTTGCGCAAGCCAGTGCAGCAAAGCAGTCGCCTCCGACAGCGCTCGCTGATGCCAACGCCGAAGCGTTGCGACAGGTGTTTCACGGCCCGCAGGCGCCCGCGAACTTTTCGACCAGTGAGATCGGCGTGCTGGCGCTGTTGCCCGATCGGCCGGCACAAGAGGTTCGCACAAAACTGTTGAAGGCGATCGAAGAATGGCGGGCCACGGGGCCGGCCGCGCCACCGCGAGCGATGGTACTTGAAGACATACCCTCGCCACTCCGGCCGCGCGTCTTTGTGCGCGGCAATCCCAACCAGTTGGGGGCCGAGGTGCCGCGGCGATTTTTACGCGTACTTTGCGATGGTGATCCGCCGGCGTTTGGCGGCGGAAGCGGTCGACTGGAGCTAGCCCGCGCGATCACCGACCGGCAGAATCCGCTCACGGCTCGAGTGCTGGTGAATCGGGTGTGGCTGCACCACTTTGGCAGGCCGCTGGTGGGCACGCCCAGCGATTTCGGACTGCGCAGCGATCCGCCGTCGCATCCGGAGTTGTTGGACCACCTCGCGTGGAGCTTCATGGAGGGCGGCTGGTCGATCAAACGGCTGCACCGCCAGATCGTACTTTCGGCCGCGTACCAGCAGTCCAGCGACGATCGCTCCGAATGCCGCAAGATCGATCCGGAAAACACCTGGCTGTGGAGGGCGAGCCGGCGGCGGCTCGATTTCGAGGCCACACGCGACGCCCTGCTGGCGGTGTCCGGGCGGTTGGAAACGAAGCTTGGTGGACCAACGATTCCTTCTCTGGCTGATCCGGCCTCCACGCGGCGCACGATCTATGGGTTCGTCGATAGGCTCAACCTGCCGGGCGTGTTTCGCACGTTCGATTTTCCGAACCCCGACTCGACCAGCCCCGAGCGAACGCTGACCACCATCCCGCAGCAAGCATTGTTCTTCATGAACAACCCACTGGTGATGGCGTGCGCAAAGAGTGTACTTGCCCGGCCGGAGGTCGCCGGAGAATCCGACGAGGTAAGGAAAATCGGCCGCGTGTATTTATTGACCCTTGGCCGCGAGCCGGCGACCGAGGAACTGGACTGGGCCCGGCAATACTTAAGTGCCGCTGCATCGCGGCCCGCCGTGTGGGACGAGTTTGCACAATCGCTATTGTTGTCCAACGAATTTGTGTTCGTGGATTGATGTGCAGACGTTTGAAACGCAGAGATCGTCGAGATCACGGAGACAAGGAGAGCCAATCACGGTAACGAAGACACCATCTCTGCGTTCTCCGCGCTCTGTGCGTTTCTAAATCCTTGGATCACCCTGAGAAACGATGACGACTGAACACTACGACCTCCCGATTTCCCGCCGCGAGATGCTCGGCCGCAGCGGGCTTGGCTTTGGCATGTTGGGGCTGGCCGGCGTGCTGGCGGCCGAAGGAGGGTTTGCGCCCGAGGCACGGGCCGCTGTCGCGACCGGCGCGCTGGCGCCCCGGCGGGCCCACTTTCCCGGCAAAGCACGGCAGGTCGTGCACCTGTTCATGAACGGCGGTCCGTCGCAGGTCGATACGTTCGATCCCAAGCCGATGCTCGATAAGCACCACGGCCAACCGCTGCCCAGTAGCCTGCGTACGGAACGCAAAACCGGCGCGGCGATGCGCTCGCCGTTCAAATTCGAGAGGTATGGAAAAAGTGGCATCGAAGTCAGCGAGCTGTTTGCCAAAACGGCCCAACACGTCGACGACATGTGCGTCATCCGTTCGATGCAGGCTGAAGTGCCAAACCACGAGCCTTCGCTAATGCTGATGAACTGCGGCGACGGCCGGCTACCGCGGCCCAGCTTCGGATCGTGGGTCACGTATGGCCTGGGCACCGAGAACCAAAACCTGCCGGGCTTCATTGCCATGTGCCCTGGCGGCTATCCGATCGTGGCCACGCAAAACTGGCGGGCCGCATTTCTGCCGGGCGCCTACCAAGGCACGTACATCGACACGAAACACACCGAGCTGGAAAAGCTCGTCGAAAACATTCGCAACCACGCGACCCCGCCCGACGAACAGCGGCGGCAGCTCGACCTGGTGCAACGGCTCAACGCTCGGCATCTGGCCGCGCGCGCGGCCGATCCGGCGCTCGAGGCCCGCATCCAATCGTTCGAGCTGGCCTATCGGATGCAGGGCGAGGCGGCCGAGGCGTTCGACATCAGACGCGAGCCGCCGTCGATTCGTGAGCAATACACCGACGGAGTGAACGGCCGGCAACTGCTCATCACGCGGCGGCTGCTGGAGCGGGGTGTGCGATTCGTGCAGGTGTGGAGCGGCGCGGGCCAGCCGTGGGACAACCACGACGACCTGGAAAAGCAACACCGCAAGCTCGCGGCCGATTGGGACCAGCCGATCGCCGCGTTTCTGGCAGACTTAAAAGCCCGGGGGATGCTCGATACGACGCTGGTAATGTGGGGAGGCGAGTTCGGCCGTACGCCGGTGGCCGAGCTGCCGAAGCTCAGCGGCCGCGACCACAATCACTACGGCTTCTCGATGTGGCTGGCCGGTGGCGGCGTGCGCGGCGGATACGTGCACGGCGCGACCGACGATTTTGGTTTTGCCGCGGTGGAAAATCGCGTCCATGTGCACGACCTGCACGCGACGGTCTTGCACCTTTTGGGCTTCGACCATACCAAGCTCACCTACCGCTACGCCGGCCGCGACTTCCGTCTGACTGACGTGTATGGCAACGTGGTCAAGGAGCTGCTGGCGTAGGGTTGATTGGGTTCAGCCCCTCTTTGTGCTCTTCGTGACTTTGTGGTATCTAAGGCGAATTGACGTCGGAGATGCGGTTGTCGCCGCGCGGACAACGGCAAATCGAAACAATCGATGGGGAGAAAATCATGTCTGATCAGCGCATCCAGTCATTCACCGAGTTCTGGCCGTTCTATGTCCGCGAACATTCGCTGCCAGCGTGCCGGGCGTGGCACTTTGTGGGCAGCACGCTTTCGGTCATCGTGCTCGTGGCGGCAATCGTGCTGCAATACTGGTGGCTGTTGATCGCCGTGCCGATCGTGGGTTACGGCTTCGCCTGGTTCAGTCACTTCTTCATCGAGAAGAACCGGCCGGCCTCGTTCAAATATCCGCTGTGGTCATTCGCAGCCGATTGGAAAATGTGGGCCCTGATGCTCGCCGGCCGGATGGGCGCCGAAGTCCAAAAAGCTATGGCCGCGGGCCGGTAGTCGCAACAGGCCCTGGCCCGATATTTCCGCTTTCCGGGCGCGAATGCCGCAGGGCATGCGCTATAATTGGATTACCCTGTCCAAGCGTCGAGACCTCTCCATGTCGTACTACCAACTGCAGCCGGGAACGAGCGTGGCCGACATGGAGGCCAAGATGCGCGACATCCAGCGCGAGCATCACGTGGCCGGCCGGACGTGCGGCGACTGCAAGGAATGCTGTACGGTGTTGAACGTCTTGGAAATCAACAAACCGATCAACACGCCGTGTCCGCATTGCACCGCCAAAGGTTGCGGTGTTTATGAGACGAGGCCGCTGACCTGTCGCGGTTGGTCGTGCGAGTGGTGGCTGGGACGACTGGGCCTTACCGACGCTCAGCGGCCCGACAAACTGGGTTTGATGTTCACCTTTGAGCCCGGCACGCCGGTGATCGTTTATGAACTTGTACCTGGCGCGGCGACCTCGAAAAAAGGGGCCAAGGTTCTCAACCGCATGCGATCGCAGCGAACGCTGCTGTTGCAGCGTTACGGCACGCAGCAGCGTGAGACGCTGAGCCGCCATCAGCCGCGCGACGCGAAGACGGAGGATGACCCCTTCGGATTTGGTGATGAACCCCGCGAGCCGTTCGGTATTCGCCGTCCCTAGCGCGCTACACGCTAAAGCGGATGTTCAGGATGTCGTCGTCTTGTACGACGTAATCCTTGGGCTCCTGACGCACGAGTCCCTGGGCTTTGATCTCGCGTTCGCTACCCAAGCGCACCAGGTCGGCACACTTCATCACTTCGGCGCGGATGAATCCGCGGGCCAGGTCGGTGTGGATATTGGCGGCGGCCTCGAGCGCCGTACCACCCTGGCGGAGCATCCACGTGCGGACCTCCTTTTCGCCGGCCGTGAAGTAGAGCATCTGGCCGGAGGTGGCCAGCAACGTGCGCACTAGCGCGTCGCGGTCGAAGCCGCCAACGCCCATCTCTTGCCGGAACGCTTCCCGCTCCTCGGGGCCCATTTGCTCCAACTCCAGCTCTAACCGCAGCTGCACTGCCAGGGCCGTCACTGGCGGCGAAAGGGCGGCCAACTCCTTGACGAATCGTCCGGCGTCCGACTCGTCGTCGGCCACATTGACCACGACGAGCTTCGGCTTCTCGGTCAGCAGTCGAAACGAACGGATCGCTTTCAGTTGCTCCTCGTTCAACCGGGCGTCGTGCAAGGGTTTGCCGGACTCCAAAGTCGCAAGGATCGGCTCAAGAGCCGCCAATTCAGCCTGTTCGACGTCGCGATTGGGCCGCGGCTTCTTCAGGCTGTCTCGCAGCCGCTCGATGCGCCCCGAGACAATCTCCATGTCCGCCAGCAGAAAGTCCTCTGCGAGCCCAGTGACATCCGCCAACGGATTGCACGCAGCTTCGTGTGCGGCGACAACCAGCACCAGGCAGCCCGCCTCGCGAATCACGGCCAGACGGGCGGCATTGCCCTCGTGTGTGCGACTTAGCCCCGGCGTGTCAACCAGCTCGATGGCCGCCAAGGTGATTTTCTTGGGATGGTAGACTCCCGAGAGTTGCTCGACACGCGGTTCGGGCACCGTCGCCATGCCGATCTGCGAGGCATGTGCGAGCGCAGGATCCGGCTTGACCAGCGTCAGCCACTCGAACAGCGTGCTCTTACCCGACCCTTGGTAGCCGATCAATCCGATTTTCATGGGAAACGAGCTCTGGAAATGCCAGGGGGCGACGCGTGCGTCATGCCGCGGCGCCGATCGACCGGCTGCTCTAGCGAGTTGGCACCAGCGCCAACTCCAGTTCGGTCAGAGCATGTTCTACCGCTTCGACTTCCAGATCGTCCAGGGTACGGCCACCAAATCGCACGCGATAGAACATCTCCACAATGCGGCGCGGCAAATGAGCCACGCGGCGGTGCTCGATGGATTCGGCCAGTTCCCCACCCGCAAGAACGGCAAACTCGTAGGCCGTTTGAGCGGGCGGGCGCGAGAAGCCATGGCCGGCCAGCGCGGATTCCAAGCGCCGGTAGATTTCCGAGACGCGGGGCTCCTCCGCCCGAGCGCTGGCGCCGAAGCCGCGGCGCAGCCATGCGCCGAGCCATCGCACAAAAAGATAGCACAACGCGACGCAAAGCGAAAAGCCGATCGCCACCAGGCCTCCCCACCAACTGAACCAATGCTTTCGGTACCA
>CAZUPX010000183.1:0-6892 GCA_964622155.1 uncultured Planctomycetaceae bacterium
GTCGAGCACCGCCTGATAGAACGCTGCCAGGCTCTCGCGTGCATCGCTGCCCCCCAAGTCGTGCTTGGCGTTGGGCACGTAGCGGATGTGTTTTTCCTCGGGCAGTTCGGGGTAATAGAACTGTGAATTGTCGGGCAGGAAAAACTGGTCACCTGAGGCATTGATCATGAATTTGGGCATCTTAAGCTGCTCGCGGTGGCGATAGTTGTAAGGGTCTTCGATGGCCAGGATCTCGCGGTACTCGGGCGTGCCGACCTTGCCGGGAAACAGCCCGTGGCGAACGTAGTCATTCAGGGCCGGCGAGAAGAATCCGTACGCCTCGTAGTGATGCCGCGTGATGACTTCGGAGTTCAGAGCGTCGATGACCAGCGGCACGATGGCAATCACGCGCTTGTCGACCGTGCCGACCAGCCAGGTGGTCCAGCCGCGTTTCGATCCGCCGGCCACGACGAACTTGTCGATATTCAATTGGCCGCCGGCGTCCGATACCAAAAACTCTTGCATGGCGTCCATCGCCCGCACGCCGCTTTTGACCATCGCCAGCCGCACCAGCCAATTGGGATCGTGCGTGGCCATGTACTTGACGCGCGTGTAGGCGATCAGGTTGTCCTCGAAGCGAGCCTCGTCCTTCGAGTCGGTGAAGTGCAGCGGCTGATTGGGAACCATGCCCAGCTCGGCCACAACTGTTTTGGAATCGAGCGCCAACTGCGTGGTACGCTCGTTGGCCGCCGTCTTCATCGCGTCGCGGTTGCTCCCGCCGCCGATGAACAGAAACGCCGTGTCGAGAGTCGTGCCATCCGGCTTGACGATCGTGAGCCAGTGTTTCCACACCGGGCGGTCGACGTCGGCCTCGCTCCGCCACGTTTGTGAAGTCAGATCGAGCACGTACGTCGTGAATCCGCCACCCTTGACGGTGCTGGCCAGCTTCCACGCATAGGCCGTGTCGGGCTGCGCAATGTAACGGTCGAGCGCCGTCTCTTGTTCGGCCGCGCGAGCTGCGGCACTGCTCGTGACCAACGCAACGCAAAGTGACAACAGCAGTGCACGTCGCATGGTTCATTACCTCAAGCTGGAAGTGCCCGAAAGATGGATCCGCCAGGAAGCCGATTCTAGCCCTGGCAGCGGGCAACGGCAAACCAGGGGATAGGGAACAGCGGACAGGGAACAGTCGGAAGACGCGCGAAATCTGTAATTCGTTCAACTGTCCCCTGTTCGCTGTCCCCTGTCCCCTTCCAAATACCGCTTGGCCACCTTCGCCGCCACGGTTCCAATCCCGTGGTAGCCAACTGACAGCCGGGCGACGTGCGTAAGCAAATCATAGGCTCGCCAGCGATCCCAGCCGTAGTCGGACTCCATCCACAGGATGAGTTGCGCAAAGGCCTTGGCCGCCGATCGCTCCATCGGGCAACCACTGGCGACCGTCATGATCTCGTCGGGGGACTCGATCCGCACGCCGGATATTGGCTTGTCCTTCACCAGCTCGACGATAATCGTGGTCTCGGCCGCCATCTCTAAGCCGCTGGCCGACAGCTCGCCGTGGCCCATCGCCGCGTGAGCGTCGCCCAAGTACAAATAGCCGCCCGGCACGAACACGGGGAGGTAGACGGTGTTGCCGGGACAGACTTCGACGATGTCCATGTTGCCGCCGTGAGGGCCGGCCGGCAGCGTGGTCGGCGAGCCCCAGGCGGGCGCGGTGCCAATGCAGCCCAGCATCGGCGCGTAGGGAATACGTAGTTCGCCGCTCCAGTGGATCTCGCCGTCGCGAATCGCGCACAGATGCGTGCCGTGCGGACAGTCGTTGCCTAGCCACGGCGCCAGCGGACCGGTGTCGCCGGTGCGCGTCACGCACGAACCGCGCATCGGCTCGATCGAACAAATCGTGACCGCCAGCGCATCGCCCGGCTCGGCCCCGTCGATCCAGATTGGCCCGGTTTGCGGATTGCTGTAGGGCATCTTCGTCTTGTCGCGGCGATCCGCCTCGGTGCGAATCTGTCCTGAAAAAGCGTCCTCGCTTTCGACGACGATCGTCTCGCCCGGTGTGATCCGCAGCCGCGGCTCGACGTGTCGGCTGTATTCATAATAAAGGGGACCCAGCGGCAAGCGTTTCATCGATCAATTCCTTCGGTAACAAGACTTGCTGGATAAGCGCTCTCCAAGATCATCCGCGAAAATCAACCCCAGTGTACCGGCCATCTGCCGCCGAGCAACGCTGTACAGGTCGACAGTCGACAACGATAATAGCCTCGATATGAAACTCGAATCGCCAATTCGATTGCTACTGACCGGGCTCGTTCCTGTGCTGACGGCCGTTGTGCTGGCCGTATCCACGTCCGTGGCTGCCGACGATGCCGATCCCGTATTGTCCACGATTCGCGTTCCCGAGGGTTTTACGGTCGAACGCGTGGCGACGGCGCCGCTCGTCGAGCATCCGGTGATGGCTGGGTTCGATGATCGCGGCCGATTGTTTGTCGCCGACAATGCCGGGCTCAATCTGTCGGCCGAAGAACTGCTGAAGCAATTGCCGAACATGGTCCGCATGTTGGAGGACACCGATGGCGACGGCCGCTTTGATCGCAGCGCTGTGTTTGCCGACAAGATGACCTTTCCGCAAGGAGCCGCGTGGTATCGCGGGGCCTTGTACGTGGCCAGCCCACCGAGTATCTGGCGGTTGGAGGACACCGACGGCGACGGGGTGGCTGACCGCCGCGACGAGCTCGTGCAGAAGTTTGGCTTCATCGGCAACGCGGCCGACGTTCACGGTTGCTTTGTGACGCCCACGGGCCGCATCGCCTGGTGCGACGGCCGGCACGGCCACGAGTTCAAGTCGTCTGGGACGCAGGCCGCCAGCAAGGGACTGGCCGCCCGTGTGTTCTCCTGCCGGCCCGACGGCTCGGACGTGGAGGCGTTTTGCGGAGGCGGCATGGACAACCCGGTCGAGGTCGCATTCACGGCCGAGGGGGACACGATCGGCACGATGACGTTTTACAATCCCGACGACGTGCGGCACGACGCGGTCGTCCACTTCGTGCATGGCGGCGTGTATCCGAAAAAACATTTCTGCACCAGCGAATTCAAGCGAACCGGTGAGCTGATGCCTTACTTGAGCCGCTACGCCGCGACGGCTCCCTCGGGCATCGCGCGCTTCGCGGGCCTCGCATGGGGTGAAGACTTTCGCGACAACCTGTTCTCGGTCCATTTCAACACGCACAAAGTCATTCGCCACGTGCTCACTCGGCTGGGCGCGACCTATCGCGCGGCCGACGAAGACTTTCTGGTCTCGACGAATCCCGACTTTCATCCTACCGACATATTGCAGGACGCCGATGGTAGCCTGCTGATCGTGGACACGGGCGGGTGGTTTCGCATCGGTTGTCCCGCTTCGCAGATTGCCAAGCCCGAAATCGGCGGCTCGATCTATCGGGTGCGCCGCCGCGATGCAAAAGCTCCGGCCGATCCCCGCGGCCTGAAAATCGACTGGGCCGCACTCTCGCCGACCGAGATGGCCGACTTGTTGGAAGACGACCGGCCGGCTGTCGCCGAGCGGGCCATTGAGACGTTTGCCCAGGTGGGCGAGGCCGGCGTCGGTTCGCTGGCGAGCCCACTGTTCGAAAGCAGCAACTATCGCGCGCGGCAGAACGCTGTCTGGGCATTGGCTCGCAATGGGACCGAGACGGCCCGCAAGCTGCTGCGCTTTGCCTTGGAAGACGATGACCCGCGAGTCCGCCAGGCTGCGGCCCATGCTGCCTCCGATTTGCGCGATGCCGAGAGCTTAACGAAGCTCAGGTCGATGCTCGCGGACGAAGAACCCGCCGTGCGCCGCGAAGCGGCAACCGCACTTGGGCGGTTGGGCCAGGCTGCCGCAGTGCCGGCGATATTGGCTGCGATTGAGAAGCCGGCCGATCGATTCGAGGAACACTCGTTGATCTACGCGCTGATCGAGATCAACGATCGCGGCTCGACGCTGGCCGGACTGGAACATGAACAGGCCCAAGTGCGGCGCGGCGCCCTGGTGGCCTTGGACCAGATGGACAACGGAAATCTAACCAGCGAGATCGTCGCCGGATTGCTGAAGACCGACGATATAGACTTATTGCGAGCGGTGGTTGAAGTGCTGGGCAAGCACCCCGATTGGTCCGAGTCGCTGGTCGACACCCTAGGTGCGTGGCTCCGATTGGAGAAACCGTCGGCGGAGCAGCTTGCCGCGGCGCGCGGCGCCGTCGCCGCGTTGGGTGGTCGAGAGACCGTGCAAAAGCTCGCCGGCGAAGCGCTAGCTTCCTCGGGCACGCCAAAGGAAACACGGCTGATGCTCTTGGACGTGCTTGGTTCACTCGAGCACGACAGCCCTCCGACATTCTGGACACCGGCACTGCGAACACTGTTGAGTGGTTCCGACGTCGACGTCGCACGGGCCACGATCCTGGCGATCTCGGCATTGGATCTGCCCGATTTTGGTCCACGGTTGATGGAATTTGGACTCGATGTGTCGGCTCCGAGCGCGGTGCGAGTGGCAGCCTTGCAGGTCGCGGCGCGAAGCAAGACTGCGCTACCGACGCCGGGCTTTGAGTTCCTCGCGCGTGTGCTCAAAGACCAGCAAGCGCTCCCGACCGGTCCATTGGCCGCTGCCGAGTCGCTGGGGCGGTTCGATCTGACCGCCGAGCAGCGCGCCGGGCTGATTGGCCTGATTGAGACGTGTGGTCCGTTGGAAGCTGGATCGCTGTTGCGAGCATTCGACGTCGGCGGCGACGCGAAGGCTGGTATGGCTTTGGTCGGCGCCTTGGCAAAATCACCGGCACTGGCGAGCGTCTCAGGGGCGCGGCTGCGCGAACTGTTCGCAAAATTTCCGCCGGAGGTGCAAGCAGCCGCGGCCAAGCTCATCGACCAAACGCAAACCGATGACAATCAACAAGCGGCCAAGTTGCAGTCTCTCGCCGACATGATCGGCAGCGGTGACGCGGCCAGGGGCGAGGAAGTGTTCTTCGGTCAGCGCGCGGCCTGCTCGGCGTGTCACCGCGTCGGCTCTCGCGGCGAAAAGATCGGCCCGGACCTGTCCAAGATCGGCGAGATCCGCGCCCGACGCGACCTGCTCGAAGCCGTTGTCGTTCCCAGCGCCAGCCTGGCTCGCGGCTACGAGGGCTATCAGGTGGTCACCAAACAAGGCAAAGTCCATGCCGGACTCTTGAGCCGAGAAACGGCAGCAGCCATCTACCTGCGGACCGTCGATCGCACGGAGATTCGCATCGCGCGCGGCGAGATCGACGAGTTGGTGCCCAGCCGCACATCGATCATGCCGCAGGGGCTCGATCAGATCCTGTCGCCGCACGAGCTGGCGGATGTGATCGCGTTTTTGGAATCCTTGAAGTAGGCAAGCGACGCCTTCGACTTCATTCGGTGGCGCTGGCGTGTCGCCAGTGCCACCCAATCAACTCGGCAGCAGCCGGATGTCCTCCAGAACCTGGTGTTTCGAGGAGCCGTCGAGCTGGTCGAGCTCCCAGGTGACCACCCAGCGGCGCCAAGTGATGGGAGTGGCGGAAAAAACCCACCCCTGTCGATCATCGGGTGGGGCAGTCGTCGAAGCCACGTCGCGCGCCGGATTCAGACGTGGCCAATCGCGCAGCGGATACACTCGGCTCAGGTCATTATTGGACCAGATGACCAGCGCGTAATTGGTGATCTCATAGCCGCGAGAGCCAGGCTCGAGTCGCGATTCGATCTGCTCGCGGACCAGGTCGACGCCGGCCATCTTGTAGAATCCGGCCAGGGCGCTGGCCAGCGTGTGTCGCCTGGATTGAGACAGCGAGTCGCACCACCCGCGGCTGTGAATGCCAGCTACGAGCCAACCAGCCTGCTCTTCGAAGGACAGCCACATACTTTCTTCGCCCAGACCAGGGCAATACAACTCAATCAGGATGCGGTTGCAACCCAGGCGGATTTCACCGGTCGCGATAGTGCGATCCGCCCAACTGCGGCTCTCGTGCAACAGGGCCAACAGCTCGCGGTCGACAAACCGCCGCACGGCCTCGCTGGCGTGGTGCAGGCCCGCGATCTGCTTGAGGCACGATTTCCAGTTGTCGGTGTAGAGAGCCTTGCGATTGGCGCGGCGCAACTTGGCGTACAGCTTGGGAATTGTGCCGGAACGAAACCCGGGTCTCAGGAATTGGATGACGGTTTGGGCATGATGGCCGATTGGTACCGGCTGTAAGTTGAGTGGCCGATTGGCCGCGTACAGTCGCCAGTTCTCTTTGAGTTCCCAGACGAGAAACCCAAATATGCCCGGCGTCACCAGGATCGCGGTTGGCGCAATCGTCACGGCCCAGGCATGTCCCAACGGGCCGGTTAGTGCGCGGGTGAGCGGCAGCGTGAAGCCAAACAGCAGCTTGTGCGAGACGGTGACCACCGGGAAGTGCTTGATGGGATTGACTTGCGGTTCGATCAACAAGGTGACCGCGAAGCGGATCACGTAGTTGACGAAGAACCAGATAAAGCCGAGCACGGCCTTGACAGCCGTGGCCGCCGGCCGTTCGCCCGCGCGAAAGCGCAGCAACTCATCGACCGCGTACAGCAATCGCTCGATGGTTTCCAGAATGCGGTTGAACACGTCCATGATCAGCCTGAACATGGCCGCAAACAGGTGAATCCGCAGCCGGTGCCAGGTGTGCACGACCCAATCGGTCAGCATTTCGTCGACGTTACGGCCGATCGGCGAGTTGAGCACTAGCGCCGCGGCAACAAAGGTGGACACGAAACTCAGCAATGTAAGCTGGTCCTTGGCGACCGCGGCAACCACCAACATGATGAGGATGGTGATCGCGAGCGGCCGGACGACGTATCGCTGTAAGAAGCGGTACTGCCAACTACGTACCAACAATTGGACCAATTGGAGGTTGAGCACCCA
>CAZUPX010000184.1:0-2098 GCA_964622155.1 uncultured Planctomycetaceae bacterium
CGCACGATGGAGCCGCGCACGGCAACGCCCGAGGCCCGCTTGCGCACCGTGGCCAGGTTCGCCGCTGCCGGAGTGCCGGTGGGCGTGCTGACGGCGCCGATCATCCCCGGCCTCAACGACCGCGAGATACCCGCCATTCTCGAAGCCGCGAAAGCGGCCGGCGCCGGCACGGCCAGTTACACGCTGTTGCGGCTGCCGCTGGCGGTGCGGCCGATCTTCGAGGACTGGATCCAGCGTTGCTATCCGGACAAAGCCGATCGCGTGTTGTCGTTGATCCGCTCAACCCGCGACGGAAAAATGAACGACTCTCAGTTTGGCCGCCGCAAGCGCGGCCAGGGCTTGTACGCCGAGCAGATCGAACAGACGTTCAACGTTTTCCGCAAGAAGCTCGGCCTCGACAAACCGCTGCCGCCGCTGGATCACAGCAAGTTCACGCCCCCCAAGCCGGCCAGCGGGCAGTTGCGATTGTTTTAAGGTTGTTCGCGCCCCAGGAAAAACGGATTCAACTCCTTACTCGACACGGCGGCCGCGGCGAACGTGAACGTGCCCTTGTCTTTGATCTCGCGCGCGGCGTTCAAGAAAGCGCCGAGCGCCGTACGCGTCAAAAGCGCTCCCAAGCTAATTCGCCGCACTCCAACTGCCCCCAAGTTGGCGACCGTCATCGATGAGCCAGGCATCCCCACCAAGACGTTGATCGGCCGTTTGATCGCCTCACAGACCTGGCGAACCTGGTCGAGATCGCGCAGCCCCGGTGCGTACAGCACGTCGGCGCCAGCGGCTTCGTAGGCCCGCAATCGGGCGATGGTGTCGTCGAGGTCGGCGTGGCCATGCAGAAAATTCTCGGCACGGGCGGTGAGCGTGAACGGAAACGGAAGCGCGCGGGCGGCCTCTACCGCGGCCGCGACTCGCGCGACTGCGTGAGCCATGCAGTAAATCGGTCCGGCCTGTTCGCCGGTCGAGTCCTCGATCGAGCCGCCGACCAGGCCGGCGGCGGCCGCCATGCGAATCGTCTCGGCCACGAACTCCGGGGCGTCGCCATAACCGTTTTCCATGTCGGCCGAGACCGGCAGCGGCGTGGCCTCGACGATCGACCGCGCGTGGGCCATCGCCTCGTCGCGCGAGACGGCGCCGTCGCGGCGGCCCATCGAGAAAGCCATGCCCGCACTGGTCGTGGCCAGTGCTTCGAAGCCAAGCCCGGCCAGGATGCGGGCAGTGCCTGCGTCCCATGGGTTGGGAATCACGAACGGCCGTGGCTGCTGATGCAGTCGCACGAAAGCGTGGGCTTTATCGGCTTGCGTCGCGGTCATGCGTCGGGTGCCCCCTTTTTTTGCACAAACGATGGACAGAACATTGTAGAGCGGCGATCGGTTCGGGTTCAAACATTCGGCGACTCCTCCGACCCGCGCCAATCGCGTACAATTTGCAGGTCGTTTCCCTCCCCACCCCGACCGCCATACCATGTCACTCTTCGAAGCCAGCGAAGCGGCGAACCGGCGTCAGGCCCAGCCGCTGGCGGCGCGAATGCGGCCGGCGACGCTCGATGAGTTCGTCGGGCAACAGCACTTTCTCGGCGAAGGCAAGTTGCTGCGGCGATTGCTGGCGGCCGATCGGCTCGGCTCGGTGTTGTTCTACGGGCCGCCCGGCACGGGCAAAACCACGCTCGCGCACCTGCTGGCCGGAGCCAGCCGCAGCAAGTTCGTGCAGATCAGCGCCGTCACCAGCGGCGTGAAGGAGTTGCGAGAACTGCTCGACTCGGCCCGTGACCGCCTTTCGGCCGACGCACAGAAGCCGCTGTTGTTCGTCGACGAGATTCATCGCTTCAACAAGGCCCAGCAGGACGTGCTGTTGCCGGACGTAGAGAACGGGATCGTGATTCTTGTCGGAGCGACGACCCAGAATCCGTTCTTCGCCATCAATAGCGCGCTGGTCAGCCGCAGCCGCGTCTTCGAGTTCAAGCCTTTGTCGCGCGACGATATCAAGACACTCGTGCGCCGAGCATTATCTGACGACCAGCGCGGCCTCGGCGAGCATGAAGTCCACTTGCACGATGACGCGCTGGTGTTTCTGGCCGAGGTGAGCGATGGAGACGCGCGGCGGG
>CAZUPX010000185.1:0-3902 GCA_964622155.1 uncultured Planctomycetaceae bacterium
GTCGCGACGAACGATCGCGGGCGAGTGCTGATGGGCGAACTGCGCTGCGCCGCTTGTCACGCACTGCCGAAATCGATCCAGCCCCAACGCGCTGTAGAGCGCGAGCCTATCAATCTGGCAGCGCAAGATCGCTCGCAGGACAACTGCCCGTTTGATCCGGATGTGACCAAGCACCGACCTGGATACCGACTCGACGAGCACGAGCGACAAGCGATCTGGTCGTTTCTGCGGACGGTTAAAGCGACGGCAACTGTCGCGGCGCTCGAGGGCCGTACGATCCTTGAGGAGCGAAACTGTTTGTCGTGCCATCCGCGGGCAAACGGTCGCGGGCTCGCGGCGCAGCTTCCGGCCATCTTCGAGGTCGATCCGAGCCTTCGCGATGTACTGCCGGGGCTCGCGCCGCCGTCGCTGATCGGGATTGGCGACAAGCTGCACGACGCGTCGCTAATAGCGGCGATCGATCGCACAGAGCCGCCGCGCTATACCTGGCTCGGCGTGCGGATGCCGAAGTTTCCACTGGCGCGCGAGGAGAGCGCAGCGCTTGTGCACCATTTTGTCGACGCGGACCGGATTCCGCCCCGCAACGGCACGCCAACGAGCATTGCGGCCGAGTCACGCGATCCGGCTCTGGATGCGGCCGGCGGGCGGCTGGTGACGTCCGATGGCTTCGGCTGCACGAGTTGCCACGCGATCGGTAGGTGGAAGCCCGAGAAGGTGACACCGGGGGCCGAAGGGACCGACCTCTCGCAGCTTGGCCATCACATCCGTCGCACGTGGTTCGATCGCTGGGTCCGCGACCCGGCGCGCATCGTGCCGCAAATGGAGATGCCCGCCGTGCGCCAGCCGATCCGCGGCGTGCTCGAGGGTGACCTTGACCGCCAATTAGCGGCCCTGTGGCACGTTTTGGATCGCAAGGGTTTCACGCCGCCAGCGCCCGACGCGCTGCGCGTGGTGCGGCGGGCCAATCTGCCGGAGTTTGCCGAGCGGGCGGCCGTGCTGACCGACGTGATCGAAGTCGAGCGTCAGGCGTTCGTCAAGCCGTTGGTGATCGGTCTGGCCAACCGCCACAACGTACTGGTGGATCTGGCAAGGGCTAGGCTGGCGGCCTGGTGGATCGGCGACACGGCCCGTCAGCAATCTCGTGGCAAGACCTGGTTTTGGGAGGTCGGGGCCGGGCAACTGCTGCCGCTTGACAAACAATCGTACCTCTCGAATCCCTGCGACATCCAGGTCACCTCCGCCGGCGGCGGCACGAGCGGCGCGCTGGTTGGTCAATATGTCACAGAGTTCGACTGGTTCGAGCACATCTCCGGCGGAGTCCGACTCGGTTATCGTTTGCACTTTGATTCCAAGGCGCAGCTTGCGCCAGTTCACGTCGAACAAGAATTCACAGCGCTTCCGCGAGAGAATTCCGCCACGCCCTCCGGATTTGCGC
The DNA here is from genome assembly GCA_964622155.1 of uncultured Planctomycetaceae bacterium. GTDB lineage: Bacteria > Planctomycetota > Planctomycetia > Pirellulales > PALSA-1355 > CAZUPX01. Next base: position 1,436 of record CAZUPX010000185.1, read on the forward strand.
GTGGTATTCAGATTTCCTCGGTGCCACTCGACGCGTCGATCCTGATCGAGGTCTTGCCGCCCGGCGGGTCGATTGCTCGCGACCGCCGCAGCGCGACACTGGGCACGCGCGGTGGCCAGGTCGAGGTCGCCCTGCGGTCCGACGACGTGCTGTTTCGCACTAGCCGGCCGACGACGAGCATCTCGCCCACGCGGAAGACAGGGGCGACCTTTCGTTGCGAGCTTGCGTACCGCTGCGACACTCCGGTCGACCAGTTTGCGCCGCTGCCGGCGATTGACCGGAGCGCGAAACGGGCCGATCTCGACGTTGTGCCGGGCTTCGATGTCGTGCGATTGCCGGTCACCGATCATGCGATGCCCACCGGATTGGCGTGGCGCCCTGATGGAACGCTAGTGGTCTCGTCGCTCGAAGGCCGCGTGTGGTTGGGACACGACAGCGATCATGACGGCCTTCCGGACAATCTGACACCATTCAGCGACGAGCTGGCGGCGCCATACGGCGTTGCCACGAGCGGCCAGGCCATCGACGTCATCAACAAGTATGGGCTGCTGCGGCTCGTCGACTCCGACAACGACGGCCACGCTGAGCGAACCGAACTGCTTGCCTCGGGCTGGGCCCATACGCGCGACTATCACGACTGGGCCGTCGGCCTGCCGCGCGACGCCGCGGGCAATTACTACGCGTCATTGCCTTGTCAGCAGGACGACCGACCCGCGACGGCCGGGACTCTGCGCGGCACAATCGTCAAGCTCGTGCCTCAGGAAGCGTCCGATCGCGACCCGCGACACTATTCGATCGAGCAGATTTGCGGCGGCTTGCGGTTTGCCAATGGGCTGGCGCTGTCGACGGGCGGCGACCTGTTCGCCACCGATAACCAGGGTAACTACACGCCGTTCAACGAGCTGAACCATATTGTCAAAGGTGCCCGCTACGGATTCATCAACCGTCTGGAAAACAAGCCCGGTTTCAACCCGCCGTACAAATCGGCCGCGATCGAGATTCCGCACCCGTGGACTCGCAGCGTCAACGGGATTTGTTTTCTGGTCACGCCCACGGACCTGGAAAAGCACAAAGGCAAGCTATTCGGGCCGTTCGAAGGGCAACTGGTGGGTTGCGAGTACGACACGCGGCGGCTGGTGCGGATGAGCCTGGAACGCGTGGGCGATGATTTTCAAGGGGCCGTGTATCCGCTGAGCCGCGAGGAGGTCGCCGGGCAGGAGACGTTCGAAGGCCCGTTGGTTTGCCAGATCGCTCCCAACGGCGACCTGTACATCGGCAACATTCGCGACAGCGGCTGGGGCGCAGGGAGAAACACCGGCTCGCTGGTGCGATTGCGTCCCAGTGGCCAACTAGCGTGCGGCATCGCCCAAGTGCGTGCCACCAGCGGCGGGTTTGGCATCGAATTCACGCAGCCGGTTGAGCCGCGCCGTGCGGCCGATGTCGCCAGCTATTCCATCTCCTCGTACCGCCGCGTACCGACACCGGCCTACGGCGGTCCCGACGTCGATCGCCGTGTGGAGAAGGTCAAATCGGTGCGACTCGATACTAACGCCCGCCGCGCGATGATCGAGCTCGGCAACCTTCGCGAAGGATTTGTCTATGAATTCCACTTGTCGAATCTCGCGACGGACGGCACGCTGTTTCCGGCCGAGGCTTACTACACGCTGAGACAGAAGAAGTAGGGGCGGGCATGCGACAGGCGCATTCCCCTTTTTTCACCGACAACCGATCACTATGACTTTTGATTTGCTCATCCGAAACGGCACCTTGATCGACGGCACGGGAACACCGCGCTCACGCGCCGATGTGGCAATCGCCCGAGATCGAATTGTCGCAGTTGGCCAACTGTTGGAATCGGCGGCGCGGCGCACCATCGACGCTCGCGGGCTGGTCGTGGCGCCTGGCTTCATCGATGTTCACACGCATGCCGACGGCTGGTTGTCAGTGATTCCGAATCTGGCGCCCAAGACAACTCAGGGGATCACGACTGAAGTCTTGATGAGCGATGGTATCTCTTACGCGCCCGTCACTCCGGAGAACTACCGCGATTGGTTCCTCTACCTTCGCGCGCTCAACGGTTTGCGGCAGGGGGACTACCGCGGCTGGCGGACCATCGCTGATTACATGGCCCTGCTCGACCGGCGAACGGCTCAGAACGTCATCGCGCAGATTCCGTACGCCAACGTGCGCGTGCTAGCGGCTGGCTGGCGGCGCGGGCCGCTGGACGACACGCAAATCAAGATCATGCGCCGCGAGATCGAGCTGGCCATGGACGCCGGCGCCGTCGGCATCTCGACCGGTCTGGATTACGTCGCCGAGTGTTTTGCCACGACCGACGAGATCTCTGAAGTCTGCCGTGCCATGTCGCCCTGGCGGGGCCTGTACGTGACGCACGTCCGCTACAAAAAAGGGACGCTGGCGGGCGTGCAAGAGGCCGTGGAGATCGGCGAGCGGGCCGGTGTGCCGG
>CAZUPX010000186.1:0-4569 GCA_964622155.1 uncultured Planctomycetaceae bacterium
CTGCTGGACCCGGTCGCCGACAAGATCCTAACCACGGCGGCTTTCATCTGTTTTATCGAGCAACCCAGTTACCGGCCGGGCGTACCGCTGGTGCAAGCGTGGATGGTTCTGGTCATTGTCGCGCGGGATTTCCTGGTGACCGGGCTGCGCCTGATCGCCAGCGGTCAAGGCGTGGTGTTGAAAGCCGAGGAACTCGGCAAGCACAAGACGGCCTCGCAGATGATCACGATCATCATCACACTGGCCGGGCTTGCGGCGCGAGACGATTGGCAGTGGGCGGGCGAGAGGTTCGACGTCTCATTCTCCCGCCTCGTCTTTGGCTTGATGCTGGTCACGGTCGCGCTCACCCTCTGGTCCGGTATCGCTTACCTATGGAAAAACCGCGGTCTCTTGCTCAGCGATGCGTGACCGACTCGTCAAGTTCTTCGCCACCGGCTTCGGGGCCGGCACTCTGCCGGTCGCGCCCGGCACGGCCGGCTCATTGGTTGGCGTTGGCTATTGGTGGCTGTTGGGCCATGGTGCGCCATGGGTCTATTGGCCGGTAACGGTATTGGTCGTGCTGTTTGCCGTCTGGTGCTCCGGCGCGGCGTCGGAGTTGTATCGCAAGCCGGATCCGGCCTGTGTGGTCATCGATGAAATCTGCGCAATACCGATCGCGCTGGCCGGGACGGGTCACGTGTGGTGGCACGTCGTGCTCGCGTTCGTCTGGTTTCGCGTGTTCGACGTCTGGAAACCGCCGCCAGTCCGCCAAGCCCAAGTCTTCAACGGCGGGATCGGGATTGTGCTCGACGACTTACTAGCGGCCGGTTACGCCTGCGCCACGACCCACGCCGTCGTGTGGCTCATCGCGCGAGTGATGAGGTAGCCACAGCGTTTGTCAGTGCCGTCGTCGTGAACGTCACGTCAGTACCGTCGGTTGTGCCGCAGCTGCTGCTGGCCGTCACCCGGTAATGGTAAGTCAGTGAAGGCACCAGCCCACTAAGGTTCGCCGTCACAATGGTCGCTGACGTCCCGCTGCCGACGGACTGTGCGGATGTTGAATTTCCGTACGCGGTGGTCAAGCCGTACTCGAAGTTCGCCTGCGTCGAAAGCCCGTTGGGATTCACAAGGCCATTCACAGTGGCGGAGGTGGTGGAAATGTTGCTGGCGGCGCTCGTCGTGGCCGCGGGCGACGTACAAGGCGTGGCGCTGGTCGGGACAAACCGTTTGAGCGAGGAAAAATTGCCATCGAACGGCGCGCTCACACCCGGCAAGCCAAACGTGGCCACATCGAGGTTGCCTTGAATTTTGGCCGTCCAATTGTAGCGGATGACGTTGCCGGTGGCTGAATCGACGCGGCGATCAATGGGGCCGACGGCCGACGCGGCGCCTCCGGTCCCATCGAACAAATCGAAGAATGCTTGGCAGTTAAACTTCGTCCCGATGCCGTTGATCGCACAGTTTCGATCCGTAACGGTGTCAGCGACGAAGTCGCAGAGGATGTCGCCCGTCTCGTTATCCACAATCGATATCGCCCCGGGGTATTCAGAGTCCAACACCAACGTTGCCGTTTCCGGATCTTCGCCGCAAGCCTCGACGATGTTTGTGGCGGTCACCGTCACGTTGGAGAGGTTGCCGGTACTGGCATTGACGACCTTGACCCGCAAGGTCATCTTTACCTGAAAGAGTTCAGCCTTGGCAGACAGCCCTAGCAGCGAAAATGCAGCGACAGCGATCAGCATCCTTCTCACGGTAATCCTCCAGTGCATGGTCTTTATCATTGCCTAAGCTCCGGCTGATTGCAATCAAAAGCCAAGCGTTTTCAAGAAAGCTTCGAGCTGGCGCACGTCGAAGTTTGCGAGCACGTGGCCATCGACGACGATGGTCGGCACGTAATGCTGGCCGGACAGCCGCTGCATCTCCTCGTCAGCGGCCGGGTCCTTGCCGACGTCGATTTCCTCGAACGCCATGCCGTGGCCCTTCAAATAATCCTTGGCATCCAAACACCATCCGCACCATTTCCGGCTGTAAAGGGTCACTTTCATCTTGTGAATTGGCCGCCAACATCGCAAATTCACACTCGATTCGCAAACCATGAAAATTCTCATTGCCGATCCGATCTCCGAAAAGGGCGTGGAGCTTCTCCGCGCCAAGTTCCAGACCGATGTGAACCTCGGGCTGAAAGAAGACGCCCTCTGCCAAATCATCGGCGACTACGACGCACTCGTCGTGCGCAGCCAGACCAAGGTGACCAAGAAGGTCATCGACGCCGCGAAGAAACTCCGGGTGATCGGTCGGGCCGGTGTGGGCGTGGACAACGTGGACGTGGACGCCGCCACGCGTCGCGGTATCATCGTGATGAACACGCCCGGCGGCAACACGATCTCCACGTGCGAACACACCTTCTCGATGATGATGTCGCTCGCGCGCAAAATCCCGCAAGCCCACGCCACGATGAAAGCCGGCCAGTGGGACCGCAAGTCCTTCGAAGGCGTCGAGCTGTACAACAAGACGCTCGGCATCATCGGCATGGGCCGCATCGGCGGCGAAGTCGCGCGCCGCGCCATCGCGTTCGGCATGCGGGTGCTCGCCTACGACCCATTTCTGAGCCTCAGCCGCGCCAAAGCGTTGCAGGTCGAAGTCGTTGAGCTCGACGAAATCTATGCCCGGTCCGATTTTATCACCGTCCACGTCCCGATGACCGATCAAACGAAAGGCATGATCAACAAAGACGCCATCGCGAAAATGAAGAAAGGCGTCCGCCTCATCAACTGCGCCCGGGGCGGCTTGATCGTCGAGGCTGATCTGGTCGAAGCCATCAAGGCCGGCGCGGTTGCCGGCGCCGCGCTCGACGTCTACGAGTCCGAACCGCCGAAAGATTCGCCGTTGCTCGCACTCGACGCGGTCGTCATGACGCCGCATCTCGGCGCGTCCACGGCTGAGGCGCAGGAGTCCGTCGGCACGGAAGTCGCCGAGCAAATTGCCGACGTTCTGTCCGGCGGCACGGTCCGCAACGCCGTCAACCTGCCGACCATCGACGCGAAGGTGCTGGAGAAGCTTCGCCCCGTTTTGGCCTTCGGCGAAACAATGGGCCGCTTGCTCGCGCAACTCGCGCCGGCACGACTCGACAAGCTCACGATCGAATTCTCCGGCAAAGCCGCCGATTGGGAGACCAACCCGATTCAGCGCGCCATTCTCAAAGGTCTGCTCGAAAAAGTACAGGGCAGTGAAGTCAATTACGTCAACGCCCCCGCGATTGCCGGCAACCTCGGGTTGCGCGTCGAGGAGGTCAAGACTGCCGAGTCTGAAGATTACACGGAACTCATCACGCTCCGCGCGGATGGCCACAGTGTGGCCGGCACGTTCTACGGTTCGCTCAACAACCCGCGCATCGTCCGCATCAACGACATGCCCGTCGAAGCCGTGCCAACCGGCGTGCTCTTCATCATGCGCAACGTCGACCGTCCCGGCGTGGTCGGCTGGATTGGCACGATCATGGGCCAGCACGGCATCAACATTGCCGGCATGTCCCTCGGCCGCGACAAAGTGGGCGGTCAGGCGCTCACCGTCCTCAATCTCGACAGCGCCCCGAGTGAGACTGTTCTTGCCGAGATCAAAGCCGACAAGGATATTCTCGACGTGAAAGTAGCGAAGCTGTAGCTTCTGGAGGGTCGTGCTCCTTCGCGACCATTACGGAATTCGGCCACGACACAGCGTGGCCTTCCAGCGAGAAACGCCGTTGTAATTCGGAAATCGCCAGCCTACCTTACCGCCATGAACAAGCCGTTCGGACTGTGCCTATTGCTTTGGATTGCCGGCGGCGCCTGTGCCGCCAGCGTCGCCTCCTGCCCGGACCTCATCCCCACGCCGACGAACCTCACCGCGACCGCCGTCTCACCATTCCGAATCACTCTCAACTGGATGTCCTCGACCGACACCGGCGAGTATTTGGTTCAACGCTCGCCCAACGGAACGAATGACTGGGTGACGATCGCCGCGTTCTCCTTTGAAGGCACGAACGACCTGCAACTCACCGACAAGACGCTTCCCGGTGGCATGACGTTCTTCTATCGCGTCCAAGGTGCAGAAATGCTCGAAATCTGTGGCGATTGCTGCACGTCCGAGTTCTCGAATGTCGCCAGCGCGACGACTCCGGCGGGGCCGGTCGCATGTCCTTTGGAGGTCCGGTCACTGCGCGCAAGACTTTTCTTCTCGCGCCCTGACTCCGATCAAATGCAGGTCAGAGCCACGGTGTGCTTACCGGCCGATTTCGATGTCCCGAATGTGGCCGGCACTCTGCAAGTCTGCGATGCCCAACTCCCGTTCATCCTCGATCACGTTGGCATCGGCGTCTACGTCTTCCAAGACGGACTCGGATTACTCCACTACAATCGCCGTCTTCACGCCTGGAGATTCCGCGCCATATTCAACCACGCCCAATTGTCGCAAGATCTGTCCTCCTGCGGTCTCATCAACGCCGACATCCCCGCTCCGGGCATCTCGGTCACGCTACCTGTGACCGTTCGAATCGGAAGCGAAACGTTTCCGAGCCAAATCACCGTCCAATACACGGCCACCGCCACCGAGCGC
>CAZUPX010000187.1:0-4796 GCA_964622155.1 uncultured Planctomycetaceae bacterium
ACTACTTCTTCAAACCCAGTGCCGAGGCGCCTGTTTTTCGCAGCCTGAAGGCTGAAGCGGGCCGGATGATCGGCACGCTTGAGCGCGAGGGTCGCGAGTCGTACGAGCTTCAGTTCGGTGGCCGAGCGCGGCAAATGCTTAAGCAGGCATCGGCCTCAGGCGACGTGAAGGGCCTGGCCGACGTGGCGCGGCAGTTCTTTTTCACCAAGGCAGGCGCCGAAGCGACATTTCTCCTTGGCCGGCACCACCTCGATCAGAATCGACCCCTGGCCGCCGCAATGTGCTTCGAGCGATTGTACGCTTCGAAAACCGCCGCCGAAGCGCTCGAACCGGCGCTTTCATTGTCGTTGGCCAGTTGTTGGCTGCGCGCGGGCAAGCCCGAGAAAGCCAAGGACGCGCTGGTGCGGTTGAAGCAAAACTATCCGCGCGGCGAAGTTGTCATCGGCGGCAAGCCGGTTAAGTTGTTCAGCGGCGAGGGCCAGGCGCTGGCCTGGATGAGCGACACGTTGGGCCGACAACAAACCGGCGAGCGCGCGGGCGTCGACGGCTGGGCGCTGTTTCGCGGCGACGAAAGCCGCAACGCCGCCAGCGACGGCGGCAGGCCGCTGTTGAACCTTCGCTGGCGACAGCGGACGACTGACGACCGCACGGTAGACAAGTTTGTCACGAAGTTGCGGCAAGACTATCTGAACCAGGAAACGGTGTCACTGCCCAGCTTTCACCCGCTCGCCGTGGGCGACGTCGTCTTGATGCGCACCGCGTTTGCCACGCAGGCGGTCGACTTCAGCACCGGCAAGCTGGTATGGAAATACCCTTCCACAGATGAATCGTTCGAGCACGTTCTCAAAACGGGTTCAATCCCGCCGTCGGGCCAGAGCGCGCAACTTTTCTCGGCTTTGGCGCAGCGCATGTGGGAAGACGCAATCTACGGAACGATGTCCAGCGACGGCGCAGCGGTCTATTTTGTGGAAGACCTGGGGTTGGGCCTGTCAGCCAGTCCGGGCAACACGATCTTGCACAACGGGCGACGGATGGCCGCCAGCTCCGTGCCTCGCACGACCAACCAGCTCGCGGCCCGCGAGCTGCGGACACAGGGCAAACTCAAGTGGCAAGTTGGTGGGTCCAGCGGCGAAGACGAGCCCAAGCTGGCCGGAGCATTCTTTTTGGGGCCACCGCTCCCATTGTCGGATCATCTGTACGCTCTGGTGGAAATGAAGGGACAGGAAATCCGCTTGGTCGTGCTGTCGCCCGAATCGGGCGGCCTGGTGTGGTCGCAGCAATTGGCCGTGGTCGACAAGCCCGTCTTCGAAGACTCGTATCGCCGCAATGCCGGCGCCACGCCCAGCTTTGCCGACGGCGTGTTGGTCTGTCCGACTTCTGCCGGAGCCATCGTGGGTCTCGACTTGACGACGCGGTCGCTGCTTTGGGGTTATCAATACCCTCGATCCCAGAACATGCCCGACCGCTTCAACGCCGCGCGTTTTGCGATCTACCCGAGTCAGGATCGGCAGGCCGGCGACCATTGGATCGACGGATCGGTGACGATTGCCGATGGTCGCGTCGTGGTGACGCCGGTCGAAAGCGAGCAGATGTACTGCTTGAATCTTGCCGACGGCAAGGAGTTGTGGAAGCAAGACCGGGGCAGCAACTTGTACGTGGGTTGCATGCGGCGCGGGCGCGCGATCATGGTCGGCCGCAACACGGTTTCGGCCCTCAATTTGTCCGATGGCGAAAAGGCCTGGGACGACGTTGTGTTGTCCGCCGGCAGCATGCCCAGCGGCCGAGGATTTGCCAACGGTGACGACTACTACCTGCCGTTGACGAGCGCCGAAGTGGTCAAAATCAATTTGCAATCCGGCCAGGTCGACCAACGGGCGCGCTCGCGCAGCGGCCGCATCCCGGGCAACCTCGTGTGTCATCGCGACAGCATCCTGTCGCAGAGTGTCGACGGGCTTGAGGCTTACTATCAACTCGATTCTCTCAAGCGGAACATCGCCCGCACATTGACCGACCATCCCGATGATCCCTCGGCGCTGGCGTCGTTGGCCGAAGTGAAGGTCGACGAGGGGGCGCTTGGCGAGGCGATCGGGCTGTTGCGTCGCTCTTACTCGCTCAAGCAGGATCAGAGTACCCGTGAGCACCTGGTTGAATGTTTGCTGGAGGGATTGGCCGTCGACTTTGCGGCGCACCGGTCCGCGCTGGCAGAGCTAGAGGGTCTCATCGAGCGCGACGAGCACCGGCTGGCTTACCTTCGGTTGGTGGCCGCCGGTTTGCAATCGGCCGGTGAAGTGCTGCCGGCGTTCGAGGCCTATCTGAAGCTTGCTGACCAGTCCGAGCCCGAGACGCTCGACGCCATTGACCGTGCGGTCAGCGTGCGACGCGATCGCTGGATCGGCGCGCAATTGGAACAATTGCGCGCGACGGCCACGCCCGAACAGCAAAAACAGATGGACGCGACCGTTGCCGCTCGGGTTGACGCGGCATTGGCTGCCGATTCCGCCGCCGCGTTGCGCGGCGTGCTGGTTACATTTGGCTCTCACCCCGCTTCACAGCGGGTCAGAGAGTCGCTGGCCGCACGGCTCGATGCCGCCGACATTTTGGAATTCGAAATGCTGGTTCGCGCGCTCGACCGCACTGCCGGGCCCGAGCACATGGCACCGCTGGTGGCTCGCCTGGCGAAGATGCTCGATCAAGTCGGTCGCGGCGATCTGGCCGCGATCTACTATCGGCAATTGACTGAACGTTTTGCCGATATTGTCGCGGCGGACGCCAAGACGGGCAAGCAACTCGTGGCCGCGCTGCCGCCCGACAGCCGGATTCGCAGATCGCTGGCGGCACTCGATCCGTGGCCGCAAGGCAAGATCGTCGCACGCGAGGCCGCGGCGCCTCAGGGTCGAGTCACCGAACGTCGTGCCCAGCGGCTGCTTGAATTGGAAGTCGGCGGATCTCCCGGACCATTGTTCAAAAATATGTCGCTATTGCTCGACCCGCCGGGCACCTTGATCGGACAGGATGGGATGGGTGAAAAGCGATTCCGTGTTCCGATCGGCGATCCGCGGGGCCGCCAGTTGGCGTCGACACGCTTCAATCCCTACAGTGCGCCCCCCTTAACTCATGTCAGTGCAACGGGCGGCTTGCTTGTCATGTCGCTTGGCAGCCAGGTGGTGGCAATCGATGGACTGCGCGGCTCCGACCAGGCATCGAACCGAGTCTTGTGGGTTGCGGACTTGGGCGAATCGGTGGGCGGCTTTCCGGGCGGCCAGAGCATTTATTCGCGCCCGATTCCGCTGGCTTGGGGTGGTACGCGCCACGTGGCCGAAGACGCGCTGGGTCGTCGCTACGGAGCGCTCGGACCATTGAGCGACGAGGCGGTTTACTTTCAGCGGCTGCGCGACCTGCACTGCGTCGATCCGCTGACCGGAAAGCCCGTTTGGATTCGCAAGAACGTGGGGATGGGGAACCAACTCTTTGGTGATGACGAGTTGCTGTTTGTCGCTCCCACCGGCGAGGGAGACACGCTCGTTCTGCGATCGGCAACCGGTGAGTTGCTCGACAAGCGGCGGATCGTTCTTTTTGAAAAGCGCATGGCGACAATCGGTCGCCGCGTACTCTCCTGGGAGCCCCAGGGTACGCAAGTCGCGCTTCAGATGCGCGACGCATGGCAAGACCAGTTGCTTTGGTCGCACACGTTCGCCCCAGGCGCCAAGGCGGCGCTGGCCGGCCAGGATGCCGTGGCCGTGCTTCAGCCCGACGGCCAATTCTCGCTTGTCACACTTGTCGACGGCAAGGAGCTCGTCAAAGAGCGCCTCGAACCGGAAAACACTCTGACCGCCATTCAATTGCTTCGTTCGGCTGGTCAATACCTGCTTGTGACCAATTCCGCCGTGCGAAACGAACCGAACGTCAGTGTGCAACCGCTGCCCAACGCGGGCAACAGCCCGTTCATCAACGGCCGAGTGTACGCCTTCGCGGCCGATTCAGGTCGTAAGCTGTGGCCGGCGCCCGCCGTGATTTCGCAGTACAGCATGCTGCCGGCCCAACCGAGTCACTTGCCCGTGCTGGTGTTTGTGCGGCAAGTCAGCCGTCCGGCTCAGCCGCCACGGGCCGACAATCGCACATCGGTGCTGTGCATCGACAAGCGCAGCGGCCGCGTCGCGTATGAGAACGATCAACTTCCCCCACCGACCATCACGCCGGCCGAACTCGTCGGTGATCCGATTGATCACACGGTCACGCTGACAATGGGGCAGAAGCTCATCGAGCTGAAATTCACCGACGAGGCACCCGCTGAGGCGGGCGCGACGAATAGTCGGCGCGTTCTCTCGCGTCTGCGTGCGGTCGCCGGAGCGCCGGCTTCGACTGGCAACATTGAGTTTCCGCCCTCCTTCCGTCTTGCCCAATAAACCAATCGCTTTGCCCATGTCACTTCGCCTGATATTTGCGTTCACCCTCGCCGCCGCCTCATCGATTGGCGCCGCGGCGGCGCGCGCGGATGTGCGCGATCCAAAGGTCGACAAACTCGTGACTCGCGGGCTCGACTGGATCGCCAGCACGCAATCGCGATTGGGACATTGGAGCGCTAACGAAAGCCGCTATCCGACGGCCATGACCGCGCTAGCCGGCGTGGCGCTATTGTCCGAGGGCTCCACGACGACGCAGGGCAAGTATTCCAAAAACATTCGCATGGCCGTCGACTACTTGCTTTCGCGCAGCCGTGCCAACGGTCTGATCGGCGACCCCGGCCGCGACGATCGCTACACGTACGGCCACGGCTACTCGATGCTCTTCCTGTCGCA
>CAZUPX010000188.1:0-1779 GCA_964622155.1 uncultured Planctomycetaceae bacterium
TTGACCCTTTCTCCCTTTTTTCGTCTTTCCAGATTGCTTCACGGCACTCGGCAGGAAGCGTTCACCTTGATCTGAACAAAAACTTGGCAACTTTGACTTGATGTAATACGATGACGCATTCACGGTATTACATCGGAGACCTGCATGACCCTTACCGTCCGCCTGCCCGATCGCGTAGAGCAGGAGCTTGCCAAATACTGCGCCAGACGCCGTCTTACCAAGAGCGAGGCGGTGAAGTTGGCGTTGGAGGAACTGCTGCGGGCGCCCGAATCGGGCACGGTTGGCCTGAGCCATCCGTATATTGGTTGCGATACCCGGCAAGGGGATGTCGCGCGCCATACCAAGCGCCTGTTGCGCGAGCGCTTCCGCGGCAAACGGAAGCGTGGTTAGCATACTCGTCGATACCGGGTTTCTCGTTGCCCTTGGGCGCAAATCCGACCCGCTGCACGTCGCGGCGAAGGCTTTCTTTCTACGAGAAATCGGCCCGCTCATTACCGTCTCCCCGGTGATAGTAGAAACCTGTTTTTTCCTGGATGCCAAAGCCAAGATCGAACTTCTCGACCTGGCTCAATCGGCGAGACTGCGCACACTCGAACTACCCGTTGATGCCTATGGCGAAGTCAGCGCAACTATCCGGAAATATGCTGACCGGGATATCGATCTTGCTGATGCAGCGCTGATCTGGCTGGCGAACCGCACGGGCGTCCGGCGTATCCTGACCACTGACAAGGCCGATTTTGGCATTTACCGCCTCAAGAGCGGAAAGCGTCTCGAACTGGTGAAGTGGTTCGAACGTTGAATCGCGTCCGGCTCGGCGACCGCGTATGGTTGGCGGATGGCCGGCGAGAAGAGCGTTGACGCAGAGGGCGCAGAGAGAATCAGAACAATGGGCAGACTTCGCGAGAACCCGCACACCTGCATTGAGAACATCAAGTGTTTTCTTTGCGTATCTTTGCGTTCTTTGCGCCTTTGCGTTGAGGTTGAGGCTTGAATGGTGGCGGCAGCCGGCCGACGGCCGGCTATACGCGTTGACGGAAAGTGAAGCCAAGGTCGGCTACATTTTTCCTTCGCACTCATCACTCATCACTCATCACTCATCGCTCGTCACTCGTCACTCAGCACATAGCCCGCAGCATTCCTTTCGATACCTCCATGAGGGGTACTCGCTTATAATCCTCCGCTCTTCGAACCGACGGCGATTTCAGATTCATGGCTCAGTACGTTTACACGATGCGGCGGGTGGGCAAGATCGTGCCGCCCAAGCGCCAGATCCTCAAGGACATTTCGCTCTCTTTTTTCCCCGGCGCAAAGATCGGCGTGCTCGGACTCAATGGTTCGGGCAAATCCAGCCTGCTAAAAATCATGGCCGGCTTGGACCAGGACATCGAAGGCGAAGCCATCCCGATGCCCGATCTGCGCATCGGTTTCCTGCCGCAGGAGCCGCAGCTCGACCCCAAGCAGACCGTGCGCGAGGCTGTCGAAGAAGGCCTCGGTGAAGTATTCGAAGCGAAGCAGAAGCTCGAAGCGATCTACGCCGCTTACGCCGAGCCGGACGCCGATTTCGACAAGCTTGCCGCCGAGCAAGCGAAGTACGAAGCCATTCTGGCCACCAGTTCCGGCGACAACGTCGAGCACCAGCTCGAGATCGCAGCCGACGCGCTGCGCCTGCCGCCGTGGGACGCGAAAATCGACAAACTTTCTGGCGGCGAGAAACGCCGCGTCGCGCTGTGCCGACTGTTGTTGTCCAAGCCCGACATGCTGCTGCTCGATGAGCCGACT
>CAZUPX010000189.1:0-5593 GCA_964622155.1 uncultured Planctomycetaceae bacterium
GATCCTGGCAGCGTTTTACGGAGCGGTCGACATCCTCCGCTTTCGAAAATGGACCTTTCCATTGGTCGTCGTCGGTATGAATTCGATCGCGATGTACTGCATGGCCGGGCTGATTCAGCCGTGGATCCATCGCACGCTCAAGACCCATTTAGGCTCTGGCATGTTCGAGCTAGTCGCTGAGCCCTATCGGCCCATCCTGGCTAGCGCGTGGGTACTGCTGGTAATGTGGCTGATCTGCTATTGGTTGTACCGTCACCGAATCTTCATTCGCATTTGAGCACGATCGCCGCATGTCCCTTCCCAGCCAGCCGCGAATGCGTCGCATCGAGAGTTTTCCCGTCAGCCAGCCGGGCGGCGAGATCGCGTTTGCACTACGCGATCCCGAGGGTTTTTCGAACACGATTGTCTTGCCGCACGCGGCAGCCGTGCTGGCTTCGCTGATGGACGGCAGCCGAACTCTTGACGAGCTGCGAGACGACTTCGCCCGGCAGTTCGGCCAGCAGGTTGACCACTGCGACGTCGAGGGCCTGGTGCGGCAATTGGACGAGCGGTCGTATCTGGATACCGAAGCGTTTCGTTCGCGGTGGAAAGCCGAGATCGAGCGCTATCTCAATTGTCCGGTGCGGCCCGCCGCACACGCCGGAGGCGCGTATGCCGCCGACCCGCAGACGCTGCGAGCGCAATTGACAGGTTTGTTCACGCACGAGAAAGGACCCGGCAGCATCCCGACAACCAATGGCAGCGCGCTGGTGGGGCACCTTTGTGGGGTCATGAGCCCGCACATCGATTTGCATCGCGGCGGTCCGGCGTTTGCCTGGGCGTATAAGCGGATCGTTGAACAGAGTAACGCGGACTTGTTCGTCGTTCTTGGCACGGCTCACAATCCGACGCGGAACTTGTACTCGCTGACGACGAAGGACTACGACACGCCGTTGGGCACCGTGGAAACGGATCGGAAATTCGTGGCTCGGCTTGCGGCCAAGGTGTCGGCCTCGCCCGGCGGCAAGGAGTTGCATCTGTTCGCCGACGAGCTGGCCCATCGCCAGGAACATTCGATCGAATTTCAGGCCGTATTTCTGCAATACTTATTGGGCGACGTTCGGCCCTTCAAAATCGTGCCGGTGCTGGTCGGGTCGTTTCATCAATTCGTCGCGGCGGGCAAGTCGCCGGGCGGTTCGAGCGAAGTGTCGGCCTTCGTCGAAGCGCTGCGCAGCACTGTCGGTGAACATTCGGGCAAGGTGTGCTACATCAACGGCAGCGACCTGGCCCATATTGGCCAGCGGTTCGGCGATCGCGCGTTTCTGGATGTCGCGCGGCTGAAAGCCCAGGCGGAAGACGACCAGAAGCTGTTGTCGGCAGTGTGTCAGGCTGACGCCGAGGCCTTTTTCGCACACATCGCCAGCCAACAAGATCGCAATCGCATTTGCGGACTGTCGCCCACCTATACCATGCTGCAAGCCATGCGCCCCAAGCGGGGCGAACTATTGCGCTACGATCAGGCTGTCGAGCTTGACGGCACCAGTTGCGTGACGTTCGCCAGCGCCGCGTTTTATGACGAGTAGCCGTCGTCTGCCGAAGGATCGCGGACTTTTCCTGGACGCGAGTTTGCTCTAAAATCCGTCCGTCGGCTGTCTTCCATTGATCCGGGGATCTGGCACGTGGCAACCGCGGCAAGCAATAACAAAATTCACATCATCGGCATGGGCGATGACGGCCTGGCGGGGTTGACCTCCGCCGCACGCCAGTTGGTCGACGAGGCCCAATTGCTCGTGGGTCCGGAGTCGGCTCTCAGCAAAATTCCGTCGACTAAGGGCGAGCGGATTGTCGTCGGTAGCAATCTGGACGAGGCGGTCGAGCGGGTCAACCGCGCGGGGTCGAAGCGAGTGGTCGTGCTGGCCTCGGGTGATCCGTTGTTCTACGGCGTTGCGCGCTACCTATGCGACAAGTTGGGCAAGGACCGCTTTGAGGTCGTGCCGCACGTCAGCAGCATGCAGTTGGCGTTTGCTCGCGTGAAGGAGAGCTGGGAAGAAGCCTATCTGACCGACCTGGCTAACCGGCCGCTGGATCAGGTGGTGGAAAAGATTCGCGTGGCTACCAAGGCGGGCTTGTTCACCACCGAGGGCGCTCCGCCCAAGGCCGTGGCTAAGGCGCTCTTGGACCGGCGGATCGATTACTTCTCGGCCTACGTGTGCGAGAATCTCGGCTCGCCCGACGAACGAGTCACGCAAGGTGAGTTGTCAGAGATCGCCTCGCAAGATTTCGCCCCCTTGAATGTGATGATCCTGGTCCGCCGTCCGACAGCGCCAGATCGGCCGACCGAGGCCGTCGGCCGCCGGCTGTTCGGTAATCCGGACGAGATGTTCTTACAATCCAAGCCCAAGCAGGGCCTGCTGACGCCGGCCGAGGTGCGATCGATCGCCCTGGCCGAGATGGACCTGGGTCCGACAAGCACGGCCTGGGATGTCGGTGCCGGCAGCGGTTCGGTGGCCATCGAGGCGGCCCAGATCGCCGCTGGCGGCACCGTGTACGCAGTGGAAATGGACGCTGAGGATCACGCCCTGATTACGTCAAACGCCGAGCGGTTTGGCGTCGCGAACCTGGTGGCTGTGCTGGGCCGAGCGCCAGAGGCCTGGAGCGAACTGCCCGATCCGGACAGCATCTTTGTTGGCGGCAGCGGACG
The DNA here is from genome assembly GCA_964622155.1 of uncultured Planctomycetaceae bacterium. GTDB lineage: Bacteria > Planctomycetota > Planctomycetia > Pirellulales > PALSA-1355 > CAZUPX01. The sequence goes on from CAZUPX010000189.1 coordinate 2,681, forward strand.
CGAGATCAGCCGCATCGTCGAGCTGGCCTACAAGCGGCTCCGCCCTGGCGGTCGGCTGGTGGCCAGCGTCGGCAGCATTGAGAGCCTATCGGCCGTACAAGATGCACTGGCCCGGTTGGCAAAAGACGTGAACGTGCGGATGATCAACATCGCTCGCGGCACGCAACAGCTCGAGCGAGTGCGGTTCGAGGCGCTCAATCCCACGTTTCTTTTGAACGTCGTCAAGCCCGGCGGCAAAACGCGGAAGCAATGAACGTGACTGCCAACGAGTTTCCGCAACTGGACGTGATTGCCGTCGGCGCGCATCCCGACGACGTGGAGATTGCCTGTGGCGGAACGCTGGCAAAGTTGGTCAAGCAGGGATACCGCGTGGGCATCGTCGATCTGACCGACGGTGAGCCCACGCCAGCCTCGCCGGGGCCCGAAGTGCGTTTGGCCGAGGCCAAGAAGGCGGCCGAGACGCTGGGTGTCCACGTGCGGGTGCAACTCGATTTCACAAATCGCCGGCTGTTCGATTCGTTCGAGACGCGGGTCGCGCTGGCCAAGGAATTTCGCAAATACCGCCCGCGGCTGGTGCTGGGCTTTGGCGAGAAAACGCCGCTGGCCTCGCCCGACCATTGGCAGGCGATGCAGATCACCGACGCGGCCATCTTCTATGCCCGGCTGACGAAGTGGGATCAGTATTTCGACGGACTGCCGGTACATACGGTCTCGGCGCACCTCTACTACACGCTGGGCTTCGGCACGCTTCAATTGCCGCTGGCGGCCGGTCACCTGGTGGTCGACATCGGCGACACCGTGGACGCAAAACTGGCCGCGGTGCGGTGCTACGCCACGCAATTCCCCAAGGCCAAGGAATTCATTTTTGAGCGCATCCGCGCGGCCGCGATGCACGACGGCATCGCGGCCGGCTATGACGCCGGCGAGCTATTTGCCAGTACGCGGACGCTGGGCACTGCCGACTTGATCCATTTCTTGTTCGGCCAGGTGCCAGCCCAAGAACCGCGAAAGCCGGAAGTGCGCTGATAAGGGAATTAAGCGGATCATTACCACAAAGTCACAAAGGACACTAAGAAGACCATTGGCGAGGACTCTGCATATTTGTCGCTGACCTCTGCGCTCTCCGCGTCCTCTGCGTTTCAAAAGTAAAGGAAAGAGGAGAAACGCAGAGAGCGCTGAGGACGCGGAGACGAGTGCGAAGTAGGAACGGTTTTCTCTTGATGGGTGTCGTCGTGGTAATTCAATTCCCCTGCGACCAACGGTTTGGCCGTCAAACGGCTCGAAACTGGCGCAGCGCCGCCAAGACAGTCTCGATATCCGCAGGTAACGGGGCCATGAACTCGACGGTTTCGCCGGACGTCGGGTGGCGCAGCTTCAGTCGTCGGGCGTGCAGGGCCTGACGGCCCAATATGACTTCGGTGTCGGACGGATCACGCGACAATTCGCCGCGCGTGATCGTGGCGCGGCCGCCGTATAGCCGGTCGCACAATACGGGGCAGCCGATGCTTGCCAGATGCAGTCGAATCTGGTGCGTGCGGCCCGTCTTGGGCAGCACGCGCAGCGCCGCGAAGCCGTCGAACCGCTCGATCACTTCGTAGAACGATTGGGCCGCTCGGCTGGTCGTGTGGTCGCGGCGAATGGCCATCTTTTCGCGCTGATAGGGATGAGCGCCCACCGGCAGGTCGATGAAGTCGCGGTCGCGGCTGGGCACGCCGGCGCAAATGGCGAAATACTCCTTTTCCACGGTTCGCCGCTCGAACTGTTCGGCCAGGGCCAGGTGCACAAGATCGGTCTTGGCCACGATGAGCACGCCGCTTGTATCGCGATCCAGTCGGTGCACGATGCCCGGGCGAGCGGCGCCGCCGGCTGTGCTCAGCTCGTTGAAATGAAACTGCAACGCGGCAGTCAGCGTGCCCGCCCAATGCCCTTTGCCAGGGTGCACCACCATGGCGGGCGGCTTATTGATGACGGCAATCGCGTCGTCCTCGAACAGGATATCGAGCGGGATGTTCTCGGGCTGCGGCGCCTCGCGCACCAACGCGGGCAGCTCGATCGTAATCCGCTCTCCGGCCCGCAGCCGGTAGGCGGCTTTGACGCGGTTGCCGTCGACGTGCACCCCCGCGGCGTTGATGACTTTGCGCAGCAGCACGCGACTATACGTGGGAAACTGCTGGGCTAGAAAACTATCCAGGCGGACACCCGCATGAGCGTCGCTGACCACCAGCTCACTTGGGAGGTTCATCGCCGGGAATCAGAGGGGCAGGCCCGGGGGACGGCTCTGTGCTGGATGGCGGTGTGGTCGACGGTTCGCCACTCGAGGGCCCAATCGTGGGCAACTTGACTCCCGCGTCAGGCGGTTCCTTCAAGAAATCGGGACGGGCACCCGGCTTGCCTGGCTCATTGGTTAGCGGCTTCGGCGGTTCGTATTTAGCCAACCAATCGTAGAAATTCTTGGTGGCCAATTGATCCAGCGCCTTGGCCCGCGCTTCGGCCGCGCCTTTGTACGCTGAGTCGGGCCAGTCCTGGCCGATCGAGCGATATTCCTTGCGCGCCTCCTCAAGCGATTCCGGCGTGCCCAGCGCCTCGTGAGCGCGCGCCAAACCGAAGGTAGCGTGCTCGCGTACCATCGCGTCGCGCCCCTCAAGCAACACCGCGCGATACTTCTCGACCGACTGCCGAAGCTCGTCGCGGCCGTCTTTTTTGTCGATGAACAGCCGGTTGGTTCCGTTGTCAAGCTGGATGTCAGCCAGCACGAGGCGGGCCCACTGCGCCACGGGAGTGCCGGCATAGCGCGTGACGATGTCGTTCAAGTCGTCGCGCGAGTCGCGCTTTGCAAGTGCGTCGAAATACTCGGTCCAGCCCTGCGAAAGCCGGCGGCTGCTCTGGTTGGTCAAATAGGCCCAGGTAAAGCCC
>CAZUPX010000190.1:0-2583 GCA_964622155.1 uncultured Planctomycetaceae bacterium
GGTCGAGTTTGCCGTATTTATGTTCGTGGCCTGGCGGTTCGCTCTGCCCGCGGCACACCTTGTGGCCGGAGCATGTTTGACATTGAGCTACCTGTTGGCCATTTACCTGGCCGACGGCCGACTTCCGTGGTCGAGCGACGAACCGCGGCTTGTGTTCGAGACGCTCATCGGCGGCACGAGTGGCGCGCTACTGGTCCCCTTGTCGCTGGTTTATGCGGCGGCGGCCTATGTTTCTCGGCGTCGCGCCGCGCTCAGCGCCGACATGCTGGCCATCATGACGGCGCTAGTCGTGGCGACGAGCATGGCGCTAGTGAGCTGGTTTGGATTCGGCCAGGCGAGCGATCCGTTCGGCGCCACGTGGGTGTATCTGGTTTACGCCGCCGGCTGCCTGGCGTGGGCGGCACGCGACAAGCGTGCGGACGTTAGCTGGTCCGGCGCGATCTTACTGGCGGCCGCGGTGGTGCAGGGGGTGCTCTATCGCTATGCCGAGGTCTGGCCGCTGTTGCAGCCGTGGCTGACGGTGGGCCTGCTGAATGCAAGTGCGTGTGCGGGAATCGCGCTAATCGCGCGATGGAGCCGCCTGGCGATCGCGGACAGCCCACTGGCCGAAGTGATGTCCAACTCGGCGCTCGTCACGTCGCTGGCCGCCGCGGCCTGGTTGACGGTGCTGGTGCCGGGCCAAAGCGCGGCGTTTGAGGCCGGCCACTGGTCATGGCTGGCCGTCTTATGGCTGGTGGTGGCAGTCTCGGCGCAATGGCCGGCCATCTGGACGTTGTTTCAAGCGGCGCTGTTCGTGTCAGTCGCGTTTGCCGCAGCCGCGAGGCTGGAGACCCATGCCTGGTTTGCCGAGTCAAGCCGACTGTGGCTCGATCCATGGTCGTGGCAAGCCGTCGGCGCGGCACTGGCGGGCGTGAACATTTGCTGGGTCGCACTGCGACTCATCGCCCGACACATGCGAGTCAACGAGCACGAAGAACACTTGAGCGCTCGCGCCGCGACTTTGCTCGACTCGGAGTGGCTTGGTGTCGATCGCTACGTCACCGGCGGCTTATTGGCGGCGGTAGTCCTGCTGGGCGTCTATGCAGCGCTGCCGGGCGTGATACAGGAGCTGTCACCACGAGCGGCCGCATCGGCCGTAGCGCCGCCGGACGAACGAGTCGTGCCAGCGATCGAGCGATTCGAGCTGCTCGACATTCCGCACAGTCACGCCGGCGACTGGGGTAGTTGGGCATTACTCGGCTGTGTGCTTGTGCTGTTGATCGCCAGCACTTGGCAAGATCGATCGGCGCGGTGGCTGCTGGGTGCCTTGGCGGCCGTCGCGGTGGCGTGCCCTCTGTTGGCGAGCCAGTGGGAGTCTGAGGTGGCAGTGGCCTCGGCCCTGCGCTGGTTCTCGGTGGTGCTGCTGGTCATCGGCTCGGTGCCGATCTGGTGTCGCCGATGGATTGTCCCCCGAGTCGCGCGGCTGGGGTGGCCGGCTGACACGAGTGGTCTCGATTTCGCGTCGTGGGCTCGAACGATTCTGTTGTGTCTCGCGATTTTTCCACCGGTGTTGATGGTCGTCGCGGCGATTCTTGGAGCGCTGGAACGAGCGACCCCGTTACCGGGCACATGGAGTGGGGCGTATCCGTGGATCGTGATCTTCAGCCTGGTTGTGTTGGCCGTTGGCGCGGCGGCAGAGTCGATGACGAGGTCGACCAATCCGACGCGCACTTCGAACGCTCGCCCGAACTGGCCCTGGTGGGCTCCGACTTTCGCGCTCGTGGTGGGCGCGGCGCCGTTACTGGCGATCGGCGTGTTCAACATCGCGACGGCGCTTTTGGCCAGTCCGATTGTCGGACCCGATCCAACGTCGGTCTTTGCTCGCATGGGCATGGCTGCGTCGTACGCCGGACCACTGTTCATCATCGCGCAGGTTTTGGCAGTCTATGCGATCCGTGATCGGTCGAGTGGTTTTGCGTTGGCCGGCGGAGCGGTGCTCAACCTGGCAGCGACGGGGGGATGGTTGCTGGCGATGGCGGCTAGCGGTCTTCAATTCGACGCCGCCACGTGGATTCGCCTGGCGCAACTGAACGCGGCAGTCGCGGCCGTGTACTCGCTGGCCTGGACCGGCCTGTTGTGGCACGCCGCGCGTCGCCGCGGCGCGGACGAGTCGATCGCCGGCGACAGTCCATACAGCATTCAGGTCGCCGCCGCGCCCGCCTTGTTGGCGCTTGTGTTGGGTTTCGCCTGGTGCGATTTGGTGTGGGAGCCGCAGAAGCTGGGGCAACAACTGCAACTGTCGGTCATGAACTTGGAAGTGGCCGATCTGAAGGGTTGCGGCAGCCTGTTGATGGCGGTCGCGGCCGCGTTGACGGCGACGTGGGCCGCCGGACGCCGCATGAGCATCGCAGGCATTACCGCCGCCCTGATGACTCTGGCAATTCTGGCGGCCGTGTGGGCCGCGCCGGCGCCCGGATACTTCGGCGACGTGCCTTCGCCTTCCTTCAGCAGCACCTTGCGGCTGCGGCGCACCTTGCCAGACGGATCGATGTTGATGACCTTGACCTCGACCATCTCGCCTTCTTTGATCTCGTCGCGGCGTTG
>CAZUPX010000191.1:0-4267 GCA_964622155.1 uncultured Planctomycetaceae bacterium
CACCACGTGCGCAACCCCTGGGGCCGCTATTCGACCGGGTCGGACACGAACGGGCTGGTGCATGGGGCGGAGGTGGTCGATCGATCGGTGGGCTACTATCGGGAGCTTGCGCGCGGACCTCAGCGCGGAGGTACAATTTCCAGCTTCGCTTCGGCCACCGCAGGCTGCTCGGTGTCGAGCGTCGTCGCGCGCACGACGAGCGGCATATTGAGCGGACCGCGATCCGCCTGGCAGTCGATGTTCAGTTGGCCTGAGTCCTCGTCTGGCCCAAGGGTGACCGGCTCGGCGCTGATCCCCTGCACGTGCGAAGGCGCGACGAGCTCGATCCGCACACGATGCTGTTGCGTTGGGTCTCGCGTCACGCGAGCTTCGACCTTGGTGCCTCCCGGTCGTACCAGGATAGTTTCGCGATCGAGTGCCAGTGTCAGCTTGCCCGAAGATACGCGAATGACGACCTGTTCGTTCTGCTCCTGCGTGCTGAAGCTGACGGCGTGTGCCGTGCCGTCAAAATCGGTGACCGTGCCGACGGCCATCAGGCAGGTCCTGCTGGTCCGCCCCAACTCCATCCAAGGTGGCAGATAGATCGTGTAGTCGAACTCATCGCGGCCAGCCGGCACAGTAATCGCCGGCGCGGTGACGCCTTGCAAGTGACGCAACTGTCGATCGGCCAGCCGCACCTCGAGAGGCCCCTCATATCCGCCTCGTACGACTCGATAGTGTCTGGTCACGAAACCTCCACGCGGCTCGAACGTGATCTGATACGAGCCGACGAACTTGAACGGTGTCGGCAGCGCCACTGCCCACCACACGTGCTCGACAGCAGACTCGCCTCGACGCACCGTCAACGCCGCCGTGCGCTCAATCGGTTGGCCGTCGACAGTCGCCGTGCCGCGCACCGTCATGCGGCCGGTGGCGACAGCGGTTTTGTCGGGCACTACGAAGGTCAGCTCGGCCTGCCGGGCCCGGGCCGAAATCTGAGTGCCGCGCACGGTCACTCCCGCTGGCAGGCCATCGATTTGCAAATCGATCGGAACTTCCAGCGGCACGATCACGTCGACATCAATCTTGAATTTGACTTCCTTTCCGCGCACGAGGTTGATCGCATCGGTCGGCAGCACCAGTCGAAAGTCGGGCTTGGCTTTCTCGATGCGCAAGCGATAGGCAAACGCCGGGCCGCCTCGCGATGCCAGGCGGTCTTCGACCCGCAGCGTGTACGTGCCATCCGTCGGGGCCGTGAAGCGGCACTGCGGATCGGTGCCGGCCACGTCGTCGCACCGAACCAGTTCTTTGCCGCCTTGGTCCAGCACCACGACGACCGCATCGAGCGGCGAACCCAAACGGCTGGCCCGCAAGTCAATGTCGTACGACTGGTCTTTCGCGCCAACGATCGTGAAGCAATCGACGTCGCCTGGCGTTTGTATGCGGCCGTTGGCGATTCCCGGCACGGCGAGTGCACGGGCGGAGGACGCGTCGTTGTTGGGTTCCCGCTCGACGAGCTCGTCGAGGTCGCCGAGCTCGACAAACACCGGATTGGAAGGCCGGCCGCCGACGTCAAACACGGCGGCAACGGTCGACGCGACGGACGTGCAGGCCGGCATTTGCAGAAGCCCATTGGGCAGCCCGCTGCCAATCACTTCGAAGGTAGCAGGCGATCCGCGACGCGCACCCAAGGGATAGATGGCGTTGATTTGAGGACCATCGGACAGCGTGAGGCGATAAACGTAGTTCTGCAACCCGCCGAAATTGATGTCGTGCACGCGAATCCGATACGTCTCGTCGCCGGTGGCCGTGAACGACACCGCGGCTTCGCGGTCCGTGTTGCCCACCGCCTCGGCGACTCTTCGACCTCGCTGGTCGACAATCTCGATCCGCGGCTCCAAGGGCGAGCCCAAGGAAGCGGCACACACTTGGGCATGAATCGCCTGGCCCCGGTGAGCGCTAAACGTCCACTCGTCCACGTCCTCGCGAGGAAAGATGCGGCCGTTGATGGTCACGGGCAGCGCAACATTGACGGGCATTGCGTCGCCGTCGATCTCGTCCTCGACGACTTCCGGCAAATCACCGACCACAAAACGCCGCGAAGGCGTCGCCCCCTCGGCGGTCGCCAGTCGCCAAAAGCCGCTGCCCAACGGGGCATCGGCCGCAATCTCCAGCTCGGTCGCGAAGTCCTTCGGATAGTCTTCGGCCTGTTGCGACTCGGGCAGTGGGATCAACGGTCCCTCGAACCATTTTGTGGCGACAGCCTTAAGCGGCAGGGTCGGCCGTACGCCAGGCGTCACGACGTCGAGCGTGCATCCGTCGTGCAAGAACAGTCCACCGATACGCACGGCGCAGCGCGTGCCGCGCTGTCCGCCCGCCGGAAAGACATAGCTGGCCACCGGCTCATTGGCCCCGAGATCGGGGGCCAACAGGGCCACTAGGGCGGCTGCGAAACATGGGTGACGAAAACTGTTCATGCAGCTTTCTCCCTCTCCCCCGACCATGCTTCGCACGGTGCTCGGGAAGGAAGCAACATGGCTAGATCAACTCTCGAATGACTCGCCCGCTGTTGACGATTTTGACCGGGCGGCCCTCGGCCGTGGTGAACTCTTCGTTGGGGTTGATTCCCAACTGGTGGTAGATCGTGGCAGCCAGATCCTCGGGGCCGTAGGGATTGTCGGCCGGCTTCTCGGCTCTCGCGTCCGAGGCACCGACGGCAACGCCGCCGCGCAATCCGCCGCCGCCGATGACCACGGAAAATCCGTTGCCCCAGTGATCGCGCCCGGCATTCTTATTGATCCGCGGTGTGCGGCCGAACTCACCGCAGGCGACCACCAGCGTGCGCTCGAGCATCCCGCGCTCGGCCAGGTCGCGAAACAGCGTTGACAATCCGGAGTCGAGGGCCGGCAGCAACTGGCTCTTGAGCACGAGAAAATTGTTGTCGTGCGTGTCCCAGTTAGTGTGCTCGATCGTCACGCACCGCACGCCGGCTTCCACCAGCCGCCGTGCCATGAGGCAGGACTGGCCCAACGTGTGCCGGCCGTAGGCGTCACGAATGGCGGCCGGCTCGGCATGAATGTCAAAGGCCCGCTTGGCCTCGGGCGAGACCATCAGGCCGAACGCCTTCTGCTTGAACAGGCTGACACTTCGGGCGTTGGTGTTGGCTTGCGCCTCCAGCGACGCATCAAGCCGATCGACCTCGGCCAGCAGGTGGCGGCGGCGCTCCAGCCGCGCCGCGTCGAGAGTTAGCGGCGGCAGAATGTCGGGCACCGAAAAATTCAATGCTGCCGGGTCAGCCTCGATTGCAAATGGCGCGCAAGCAGGGCCCAGGTAGGCCGAACCGGCGCTGGGGTGCATTTGCGGCAGGCAGACATACGGCGGTACCGACCCGCGAGGGCCAAGCTTACGAGCGATGATCGCTCCGTGCGCGGGTCGCTGATTGTTTGGAGAAATCGTGGGCACAAAGCCAGGACCTGCTTTGTAGCCGGTCAAAAGGTAGTGATCGGCCGGCCCGTGATCCGAATTACCGTGGCCGAACGAGCGAATGAGCGAAATCTTGTCCATCTCGCCCGCGGTGCGCGGCAGGTGCTCGCTGATCTGGATGCCCGGCACTTTGGTGGAGATCGGTCGAAACTCGCCGCGAAATTCGGCCGGAGCGTCAGGCTTCAAGTCGAACGTGTCGATCGTGCTCATGCCGCCCTTGAGGAACAAGATGATGAGCGATACGTCCTTGGGCGAAGGAGCTTGTTCTTTCGCACGAGCCAGTGTCGAGGCCAAGGTCCCGCTAAAGCTCGTGCCGAACAGGCCCGCGGCCCCCACACGCAGGAAGTCGCGCCGAGGGATTCCATCGCAAAATGTCGAGCGCCGGTTCATGGTTCCCACTCCTGTCGCGCGCGCTTCAATGATTGAACACAAACTCGAGACTATTGAGCATGCTCCAGGCCAGATCCTCGGCCGCGGCCGTTCGACCCGCCGAGTTGGTTTGGAGATACTCACTGGCTACTCGCCTCTCGTTGTCGGTCGGATAGCGGCTGAAGAACGTCAAGTACAGCTCAACGGACAGTTGACCGTTGTCGTCGTGTTCGGCCGCCAAACGCGCGACGGTGCCGCGCGGGTGGGTCAGTTTGCGATAGATCTCCGGCGCGTTGAGAAAGTGCAGCACCTGGGCCACGCTGGGCTCGACGTTGCGTTCGCACTGGCAGGCACTCTGTCGCGTCGGCCGCCCGAAGAGTTTTAGAAAATAGTGCGAGGCACGGCTGTCCCACAATTGGATCGCGCGAGAGCCCCC
>CAZUPX010000192.1:0-2616 GCA_964622155.1 uncultured Planctomycetaceae bacterium
GCGGCTTGACGCTGTTGGATATTGCCAGGCAGCTTGACCGCTCGCGCGACGCGGTGGCGGGACTGATCAAGCGCGGGCTGCGACGATTGCGGGCTGAGATGACAGCCATACAAGACGACGATCCGGGGGCGGAGGACGGCCGTGCCTAGTTTTTCCGATGATTTCCGCAGCCAGCAGGTCGACGCGGCCGTGGCCGAGTACCTCGAAGCACTCGAACGCGGCGCGCCTGTGGACCGCGACGCATTTCTGGCCCAGCATGCCGACGTGGCGGCGGAGCTGCGCGAGTTCCTCGACGATTACCAGGCAATGGGTCGCGCGGCGCGGCGGCCGGCGGCCGAGATATCGAGCGACGGCGCGGCGATCTCCACCGGAAAGATGTCCGCGGCCCGGCACCAATCACTGAAGCTGCCGCGACGGTTCGGCGATTTCGAGCTGCTGGAGGAGATCGCGCGTGGCGGAATGGGCGTGGTCTACAAGGCCCGCCAGTCGAAACCCGACCGCATTGTCGCGCTGAAAATGATCCTCACCGGGCAACTGGCATCTCAGTCGGACGTCGATCGGTTCACCGCCGAGGCACAGGCCGCCGCCGCGCTCGACCATCCACGCATCGTGCCGATCTTCGAGGTCGGAGAGCACGACGGTCAGCATTATTTCACGATGGGTTACGTGGCGGGCGAAAGCTTGGCCCAGCGCCTGTTGCACGGGACGCTGCCGGCGCGCGAGGCCGCGACCGTCATTCGCGACGTAGCCCTGGCAGTAGACTATGCGCACCAGCAAGGAGTGGTCCATCGCGACTTGAAGCCGGCGAATATACTGGTCGACTCCGAGGGTCGCGTGCGCGTGACTGATTTTGGCCTGGCCAAGCGCCAGACCGACGAGAGCGGGCTGACCTGCACGGGCCAGTTGCTGGGCACGCCCAGCTTCATGTCGCCCGAGCAGGCGTCGGGCGATCGCGCGACGATCGGGCCAGCTTCAGACGTGTATTCGCTGGGCGCCACGCTCTACGCGCTTCTGACGGGGCGTCCGCCGTTTCACGCTGCCAGCACGATCGACACGCTCAAGCAGGTCGTGGAGCGCGAACCGGTGCCGCCGCGCGAGCTGGACGTGAGCATTCCGCGCGACCTGGAAACAATCACCCTCAAGTGCCTGGAGAAGTCGCCGCTAGCGCGATACGGCGGCGCCCGGGCACTGGCGGAGGACATCGAGCGCTTTCTGGCTGATCTACCGATCGTCGCTCGACGTTCGACGTCCACTGAGCGCCTAATCCGCTGGTGCCGGCGCAATCCCGTGGTGGCGTCGCTCACTGCGGCGGTGACAGCGGCACTCGTCGTCGGCACCACGCTGAGCACTTGGCAGGCCGTCCGCGCCACGCGGGCCGAAAGCCTGGCCGAAGCGCGCCTAAACGCGGAGACCGAGGCCCGCCGAGTGGCCGACAACGCCCGCACAGCCGAGGCCGAGCAACGTAAGATCGCCGAGGCCAAGCAGGCCGAAGCCGAGGCCAACTATCAGAAGGCCAAAGCCGCCGTCGACAAGTATTTTACGCTGGTCAGCGAGAGCACGCTGTTCGATGTGCCTGGCCTGGAATCGCTGCGCAAAGACCTGCTCGAAGCGGCCCTGGAGTTCTATGAAGGGGCCGCGCTGGACCGATCTAGCGATCCGGCGGTCCTGGCTGATGTGGCCGCGACACATCTGCGCGTAAGCTCGATCTACCTCGCCCTGAATCGGGCCGACGACTTTTACGCCGCCATTCGCCGCGCCCTGGACGTTGTTGACCGACTGCGCCGCGATCATCCTGGCGAGGGCGACCACGAGCGCAAGCTGGCCGGATTCTGGAAAGGGCTGCGCTGGACGCGGTCCGGAATGGATTCGGCGCGCGAACTCCTGAGTGCATACCGAACCATGTTGCGGTTCGAGGCCACTTGGAAACAACTGGCCGATAAGTATCCCTCGGAGGTTGGCTTCCAAATGGACTTGGCGTACGTGCAGGCGATGATGGGCTCGGGGTTGGCCGCGGTGGGACGTACCAAGGAGGGGATCGCGTACTTCGAGAAGGGACGCGCCCTTGCTGAGAAGCTCATCCGCGATCACCCCGAGGTGCCTGAGTATCGAGCCAACGTGGCCTCGGCGAGCAGCTCCGTCGTCATTTTGCTGATTCAGAGCGGTCGGGCGGACGAAGCCCTGCCGATTGCGCGCAGGGCCGTGGAATTGGGCGAGGGCCTCGTCGCCGAACTTCCCACTGTCCCCGCGTACCGTGCCGGATTGGCGCAAAACCTCTGGCGGTTAGGCAACCTAACCGCAAAGGGGAAACCCCAACAGGCTGAAGCGTCCTATCGCCGCGCCATGGAACTGGCCGAAGCGCAGGTCCACGAGTTTCCCGGCCAGCGCCTTTACTGGGAAACTTGGGGACGGACCGGCGCGGATTGGGCGTCGTTCGAATTTTCGAGGGGCAACGATTCGCAGGCCGAGAAAGTCGTGCGAAAGGTGATCGAGACGTTCGAGGCGCAACTCAAGGTTCGTCCCACAGACAGTCAGGCGCGCGAACCGCTGGCATACTTCCATTACAAGGTAGCCGAGCGACTCCCCCACCAGGGGACCGATACGGCTCTGGCGGGGCGA
>CAZUPX010000193.1:0-3455 GCA_964622155.1 uncultured Planctomycetaceae bacterium
CAACCAACTACCCTACGTCCGCGGGCACTCCTACCAATCCCAATCGCGAGACCTCCGCTTGATGGCTCTCACCCACAATGTCATGATTCTCTTAACCATCCGAGTTTTCTACAGAGCCGGACATTCTGGTTTTTAAAGAAAAGTAGAATGTCCCCCTTTCCCAGGATTTCCGTCCGGTGTGCCAAGAATCGGTGGGTCTATGAGAGTCGCGGAAATGGTATGGTGGCACGCGAACGGGATGAAATGCTCAATGACGCTCCAGAGCCTGGCGACGTTGCCGAACCCAGCGTACAGCAAAGTTCGCAAGGAGGTCTGGCCTCGCTGCCGCGAGCATTCTACCTGCCATATGAAATGGATTTAGCGTTTTCCACAACAGTTCTTGTACATCTTGCCACTGCCACAACTGCAACGTCGGTTCGTCGCGGCCTTGCTTGCCTGACGCTTTGCGAGTGCCCGTCCTCGTTGGGCTGAAGTCCCGGCTGGCGGCGAACCTCCTCCCACGTCGGATCGACGTTGGACGTTCATTTCTTGATATCGGATATTCGCCGACGCACCTCTCTGAAGACAAGTGCGAATAAGAGGGGCCGGGTCAAAGTGATCGTCCGCACCCGCACGAATCTTCCGCTTCCATTCGTCCAAGTCGTCGTTATCCAGAATCCCCAAGGGGAGGGGCGCGCCTGAGGTTGCGACAAAGCCACCAAAGTCCAGCATCCGCGTCGCGATTACAGCGCCGGGCTGCGCCGTTTCGGAGAATCCAATGTCGGCTAACAGTCGCGTCTCTTCCGTAAACAGATTAAGTACATGGCAACCAACACCCGGTTCGACGCGAAGCACGGCTACCAATGCGTACGTGGCGTGCTGCATCGCGCGCAGACATGCCATCTCGTCGGAATCAGGATTAGGCGGGGTGTCGCAAAGGTATTGGTCGACCGCATTACGTCCCTTACGATAGACGTCGTAGATGCAGTAGTCCATCAGCACGGAAGTCTCGTCTTCATTGTCAAAGACGAACATTCCGCCACGAAGGATGCCAATCTTTTTCGCACCATCATTGAGCACATCGCGCGAAAGCCGCCGAACGAGTTCGTTATTCAGACGAAAGCGTATCGGGCGAAGACGCTGGTAATGGGCGACGATGTCTTTAAAAAACGTGGTTTGGGAGACTGAGGTCTTGCTGAAACCGAAGAGGCCCATAATTCACTTCCTTGCAGATGGATGCCTGCGTCCGCGAGCATGGATTTTACGACAATCTCTTGATTGATAGGATTGCTGATCTATCGCCGCTTTCACTTCTTCTGCTTGGCCCGCTCCTTTCGACGTTTTTCGTGGCTGGCGATCGGAACATTCACGTTTCATCACCAGGAATCGGGAACTCCCAAAGCCCGTTCTCATGCGCCCAAATGGGATCGGCGTTCCTGGCTATGAATTCCTCAATGGGCAGACCGTCAATCAACAGAGGCCGCGGAATCCGCTTTTGCTTGCCGTGGATAAAGATGGTCATGAACTTCGTCCTTCGCTCGCGCCGCGCTCGCTTTTCGGCGGCGGTCAATTTGCGTTTCGGACGTTTCATGTGGGCGTCTACCGGTTATTCGTCGGGGTATTGCGGCGGAGATTTGCCCACCCGCCTGATGACACGCGGGTAGGTGACGGTCGGGATGGCTTGCTCGATACGGTCAACCTGGACCTGATGGTACCATTCGTCGCCGAAGTCGAAGCGGTAGCCGAATGCACGATGCGGATTCAGATCCAAATCGTCGACCTTAGTCGTGCGTGCGTTGCCGAACGCTTTCTTCCTGCGCGGCGAATCCGAAGGTCCGTAGTTGGGCCCGTCGGGATCGAACGGACGTTTGCCGAACTGAAACTCGTACAGATGGTCGTCCCAACGGTCGTACGCGTTGAAGATGGCGTGGTGCAGTTCCTCGAGCGTCTGGTCACCACGAATTTCAATCGCGCGGCTGATTTCCTTGTTGGCGAACAGTTTACTCATGGGGCCGCCCGTCAGGTAGACCGACAGGACGTACAACTTCGCCGGAGGCGCTGCCTGGGCCCCTGCCAGGCGGCCAGGAGGGTCGCCTGGGCGCGCCCGACTCCTCGCCGGCTGGCGATTGTTCCACGGCGGAATCTCGTTCGCTGGGAGCAGAATCTGGAGCGAACGGGGCTGACCCGGCTGGCGCAAGATCAGCCCTTTCTTCTCCAGCATCTTCACCATACGGTTTACCGACGGCGGCGAAACGCACAGGGCCGCGGCGACCTCAGATTCGGCGGGCGGATACCCGTGCAACGTGCCGTAGGCCCACAGGAACGCCAGATATCGGCCCTGCGTGGGAGTGAAGTCAGCCATGACATCCTTTCCATCATGAGTGGGGTACATTATAGGAATTCCGGGCTTGCTCGCCACTTCAGGACGATGATCGTTCGACATCGCCGTGTCGATTCTCCGACCCTGAAGAGTTCGACCGCCTGCGCGCCCACCTCAGCGGCCGAGCCCAGGGCAGCAAAGTAGGCTAAAGTTTCGCGGCCGATCTGCCGACGCCTGCCGATTGATCGTCGCCAGCGTCGTACGTCGTTGCGCTGACAACGGCGGCCGGGCGTCCGCCCACGCCCAAGCATTGACGCCGACACTCGCCTATAATGGCCCAATGGTGCGTCCTGATTGATTCGCCGCGCGCGAGCGGGGCGAATCTTGCTGTATCAGACTTGCGGGTGAAAGTCCCGTCGCGGTAAGCGCCGGAGCGCCGCGTAGCAGATCCCGGGCGATGAGTGAGAACTTGATCGTCCAAGCGGGATGTCGAAGGCCCTTAGGAGGCCGTAAGGTCTCTGCGAGGGAAGCGAGTTCGCGGGCCCAACATGAAGTGAACCTTGCAGCCTCGTGAAAGAGAAAACCGAAAGGGACGGGTGGCCGAGCCGCTCATTTCACGGCGAAGGCAACAGACTGCATCCGTGAGGACCGGAGCGATGCAGGACGCCCGCGGGGTATGGAGGAGGGCACGTGAACACAGTCTGATACGGAACAGGAGAGACCCGTCCTGGCGGCCCACGTCGGGCGAAGGCGGTTCCTATAAGCCGATGGCGAAAGGGAATCGTGCCGGGTGGGAGTCCGAGGGGTTCATAGTACTGTTGACGCCGGTCGACAAGGCCGGTCGAGGGAAGGGGCCCTGCTTTGGTCGTGCTGGTGTCAGGAGGTAAGCGCGAGGGCATGGTCGCAAGACCCAACAACCCGACTGAAAAGTGCGAGAACTCCAGCGCTGGCTGTACATCGCGGCCAAGCGCAATCGGGAGCGTCGTTTCCACGCGCTGTATGTTCGAACCTGGCGGAGTGACGTTCCGTCAGAAGCGTGGGAAGGCTACGTTATCCCGGAGGCGTGCATGCTGCATGAGAAGACCATCGGTAAGCCGGATGCGGGAAATCCGCACGTCC
Source organism: uncultured Planctomycetaceae bacterium (assembly GCA_964622155.1). Classification (GTDB taxonomy): domain Bacteria; phylum Planctomycetota; class Planctomycetia; order Pirellulales; family PALSA-1355; genus CAZUPX01. The sequence continues at coordinate 3,419 of CAZUPX010000193.1, forward strand.
GGTTTGAAAGGGGACCTCAGGAAACGGAGCCGGCGTG
>CAZUPX010000194.1:0-2627 GCA_964622155.1 uncultured Planctomycetaceae bacterium
ATGATGGCAATCACCACCAGCAGTTCCACTAGCGTAAACGCCCGTGACTTTCTCATGGTACTAGGCTCCGAAATGGATTGAGATGTGTGCCTCCACCCGGGGTGAAACTGCCCAGGCTCCGCACCGGGCGGGGAACCTTCCCCACCTGGCTTATGATTTCATAACACTAATCTTGGCGAAAACTTACGGTTCCGTCAAGCAGCGTCCTGCATTTTGTTTGGAAATGGCTTGGTCGGGGCGTCCTACTGTAGCCGGGGTCTGTGACCCCGGTGGCGTTCTCGTAGCGCGGCCGGCCTCACAGAGGCCAGCCACAGGTGCAGTAGACGGGGAGCAGGGAAACGACGCGGAATCCTCGGCCGAGTTTGCTCCCTGCTCCTGCCACCTCTCCCCGTCTACCGTCTACGGTCTACCGTCTACACCGTCTCCCCTCCGCCCTCAAGGCGATCGCCGAACGAGATTTCGCACTGCAGGGCGGCCGCCAAGCGAGTAAGGTACTCGTCCCGCGAGATATCCACCGCCCCCATCGACACGGTATGGTCGGTGCGCTGCTGGATGTCGAACAACGTGTATCCGCGGGCTGCCAGGTGAGCGACCAGGTAGACCAGGGCCACCTTGGACGCATCACGCATGCGGTGGAACATCGATTCGCCGGCATACAGTCCGCCCAGAGTGACCCCGTAGGTGCCGCCTGCCAATTGGCCGTCGCACCACACCTCAACGCTGTGGGCGTGGCCCAGTTGGTACAGGCGCGTGTAGGCCTCAATCATCGTGGGCGTGAGCCACGTGTTGTGCGCGCGGTCGCCGGCACTGGCGCAGCCCTGGATGACGCCTATGAAGTCGCGGTCGCAGGTGACTTCGAACCGCCCGCTGCGGCAGGTGCGTGCCAGCCGGCGCGTGACGCGCAGCCGGTCCAGCTCGAAGACGGCCCGCGGATCGGGAGACCACCAGACGACAATATCGGTGCCGTCGAAGATGGGCCACGGGAAGATGCCGTGCGCATAGGCGTCCAGCAGCCATTCGCTGGAGAGCCGGCCACCGAACAACACGACCCCCTCGGGCTCGGCCAGTTGCGCCGGCGGAAAGTACTTCGACTTGGAAAGCGCGGCGGGCATGGAGGAGAGTAGACGGTAGACGGTAGACAGTAAACGGGGGACGGTCGGGAGACGAGGGAGCGACCATCGACACCACTCTGGAATGATTAGGGGTGCGGCAAGACTTTATGGCGGCTGTAGCTGAAGTCGCCAGACTTCAGTGAGGGTGCGCCTGAATTCTTGCGAATTCAGCTACGTGCCAGGATTTCTTGCCGCACCCATGCTAAGGCACGCCGCGCCAATTTGCCAGTGTGGGTGTATAATCGCGCCAACACTAGTCCGAAGCGCGAGCGAGGAATTCTGAGAAGTGCCGCGCAGGAGTCCCTCGCTCGCTCTTCGGGTTAGTGCGAAGGGAATTCCTCCGCTGTTTCCGTTTCCCCTATCTACTGTCTACCCGTCGAGAGCCTCTGGGTCGAACGACCGTCTACTGTCTACGGGAGTTGCCGGTGCCTCGTGAATTGTGGTTCGACACCAAGGAGCGCGTTAAGCAGGCGGTCGACATCGTCGACCTGGTTCAGTCGTATCTGCCGCTGCGGCGCGAGGGGCGGAACTTCAAGGCGCTGTGCCCCTGGCACGACGACACGCGGCCTAGCTTGCAGATCAATGCCGAACGCCAGTCGTTCAAGTGCTGGGTCTGCGATATCGGCGGCGACATCTTCAGCTTTGTGATGAAGATGGAGGGCGTCAACTTTCCGGAAGCGTTGGCCATGTTGGCCGACCGGGCGAATATCGCGCTGGAGCCGGCCGGCCGCGGTGACGCTCCCGCCCCGACCGACGATAAGCGACTGTTGTATCAGGCCATGTCCTGGGCCTGCCAACAGTATCACCAGTGCCTACTCAACAGCCCCGAGGCGGCCGCCGCGCGCGAGTATCTGGCCGAGCGCAAGATCGCGCCCGAGAACGTGCGCGGCTTTCAATTGGGCTTTGCACCTGACAACTGGGAGTGGATCACCGCACGGGCCGAAGGCACTTCGTTCAAGCCGGCCATGCTCGAGCGGGTGGGACTGGTCAGTCGCCGCAAGAGCGGTCAGGGTTATTACGACAGGTTCAAGGGCCGCGTGCTGTTTCCGATCTTCGACTCGCAAAGCCGCGCGGTCGGGCTAGGCGGACGCGTGCTGCCGGCGCTGGCCGCGGAGGATGCGGCCAAGTATGTCAATTCGCCGGAGACGCCGCTGTTTTCCAAAAGCAATTTGTTGTACGGGTTGAACGCCGCCCGCGACGCCATTCGCTCCACCGGCACGGCCGTGGTGACCGAAGGATACACCGACTGCATCGCCGCCCACCAGTTTGGCTTCAACAACACGGTGGCGGTGCTCGGCACGGCCCTGGGCGCCGGCCACGTGCAGTTGTTGCGGCGCTACGCCGATCGCGTCCGCGTCGTGCTCGTGCTTGACGGCGACGAAGCCGGACGCCGCCGGGCGAAGGAAGTGCTGGAGTTGTTCGTGGCCGGCAACGTCGACCTGCGCGTGCTGACTCTGCCCGAGCAGATGGATCCGGCCGAGTATCTGGAAACCTACGGCGCCGCCGCGTTCGAGG
>CAZUPX010000195.1:0-3281 GCA_964622155.1 uncultured Planctomycetaceae bacterium
CAGCTTGCTTCCGGGCTTTTCGCCGGCCACCACAAAGTCGGTGTTTTTCGACACGCTCGAAGCGACCCGGCCTCCCAGGCGTGTGATCAGCTCCAGAATCTCTTCGCGGCCGTATTTTTCCAGCGTGCCGGTGACAACGAAAGTCTTGCCGGCGACTCCGCTGGCGGCCGACTTCGGCGCGCGAGGCGCGGTCATTTTTACTCCCAAGTCACCGAGCGACTCGATCGTGCGACGGCCAAATGCGCAGTGCAAAAACGCGTGCACGCTTTCGGCGATCACCGGTCCGATTTCATTGATCTCGGACAAGTCTTCGACGCCGGCTTCTTGCAGGCGATCCATCGAGTGAAAATGCTCGGCCAGGATTGACGCCACGCGCGTGCCGACATGCCGGATCGACAGGGCGTTGAGCAGCCGCGCCAACCCGCGAGACTTACTCTTCTCGATCCCCTGCAGCAAGTTTTCGGACGACTTCTCGCCCATCCGCTCCAAGTTCATAAGCGTGTCGAGATCCATCCGGTACAGGTCTGCATAGTTTTTGACCGCGCCGGTTTCGACAAGTTGATCGACCAGCTTGTCTCCCAGACCTTCGATGTCCATGGCGTTGCGGCTGGCAAAATAGCGCAGCCGCTCTTTGACCTGGGCCGGGCAATCGAGGTTTGGGCAGCGGATGTAAACGCCGCCCGAGTCTTTGACCAACTTCGTATTACACTCGGGGCAATGTGTTGGAAAGACAAACTTGCGCGGATGCCCCTGGCGCTCGGCCAGCTCGACGCGAACGACGTGTGGAATGACCTTGCCCGCCTTCTCGACGATCACCACGTCGCCAACGCGGACGTCCTTGCGTTCGATTTCGTCGGCATTGTGCAGACTGGCGCGTTTGACGATCGTGCCGGCCAGCTCGACCGGCGCAAGATCGGCGACCGGAGTGATCGTGCCCGCCTTCCCTACTTGCACGCGAATGCCCAGCAGCTTCGTGGGCGCCTCGAACTTCTCGAACTTATAGGCAATCAGCCACCTCGGGCTCTTCGACGTAGTGCCCAATCGCTCGCGCTGGGCAAAGTCGTTGACCTTCAGCACCAGCCCATCGACCTCGAAGTCGAGCTTGTGAAGGCTTTCGATTAACTCTTCACAGTGCGCCACCGCGGCTTCGAAGTCGTCGAGACATTTGACGTGCGGCGTGGCGGGCAGGCCATACTGTTTCAGCTCGGCCAGAAAATCCATGTGATTCTTGGCCTTGAGCCCCTCGACGTCGCCAATCCCATGGCAAAACAGCCGCAGACTTCGCCGCGCAGCCACAGCCGGGTCGAGCAACCGAATGCTGCCGGCGGCGCAATTGCGGGTGTTAGCGTACAACGGCTCGCCGCGCTCGCGCTGCTGTTGATTGAGACGAACCAGGTCGGAGTTCGTCATGTACACCTCGCCCCGCACTTCAAGGACTCGCGGTGGCTTGTCCACCAGCTTGAGCGGGCAGTCGATCACGGTGCGGATGTTGTGGGTGATGTCGTCGCCCGTGCGACCGTCGCCGCGCGAGGCGCCCTGAACCAGCCGGCCGTTTTCATAGCGGATCGATACGGCCACACCGTCGATCTTCAGCTCGACGACCCACTCGATCTTTTCACCCGGCAGCAACTTCGCAATTCGCTGGCCGTATTTGCGAAGATCGTCGAGGCTGTACGTGTTTTCGATCGACAGCATCGGCAGGCGATGCTCGACCGGCCTGAGAACGTCGACCGGCTGATCGCCGACGCGCTGCGTGGGACTGTCCGGGGTGACCAGCTCGGGATGCTTGGCTTCCAGCTCCTTCAGCCGCTCGATGAGACGGTCGTACTGCCGGTCGGAGATTTCCGGCTTCGCCTCGACATAGTACTTGCGGTCGTGATGACGGATCTCGTCGCGAAGTTTCTCGATTTCAACGGCGGCGTGACTCGGCATCTTTGACGGGTCGCCAGGCGGCGCGTTAGGAGTCCTTTGTAGCCGGCCTCCGTGAGGCCGGACAGCTTATGCCAAATCCGGGGTCACAGACCCCGGCTACAGTCGGCGCATTAGGAGTCGGAGACCGGCCGGTCGCACTCGGCGGCAACCACCCTTTGGCCTGTCGAAGTGTTGGGCACCATGCACAAGAATTTCAACGGCACGCTGCCGGTGTTGCGAAACTGATGCACTTCGTCGGGCGTGATGAACACAAAATCGCCGGCCCGAAGCGGATGCTCGATGTTGCCTTCCAGCACGGCGCCGCTGCCTTCGAGCACGAACACTTCGTGTTCGTAGGGGTGGCTGTGTTTGGGAGTGTAGCCGCCGGGGGCGACCTCGAACTGGCGCATGGCAAAGTTCGGGGCGCCCCCTTGCTGGTCGACGAGCCAGCGGACCTGGCAACCCGCGGCTCCTTCCATCGTCACCGGCGCCTGGTCAACGTGCTCGTAGTGATTGACTTTCATGGGTTGTTCCCTTAGATGCGTGCGAGCGATCCTAACCTGCTCGCAATGGCCTGGCAGGCAATTCTACCTGATTTTTGGGTCAACCTCAGCGTCGCATGGAATGGGGTGTTCGCGGCGGGCTTGCCGCCGCCAGCGATATCGGTCGAGCCCCATGGCGGCCGTAGTGGCAATGCCCAGGGCGATCAGCTCCCAGGTCAACAATTCAGCCCCATGGCGGTCCAAAAAGGTCAACAGTGTGTGGCCGTCGGCATCGCGCGCTTGCTGCGGGTGTGTCGCGCGCGCGGCCATCACTCCATAGGCGCACGCCGTCACAAGAAACACCGTGCCGATGAAGACCAACAGCACGTAGAACGGATTAATCGGGTCTTTGGTCTTGGCCACGCGACAGGCCTCACTCACGGATCGGTTGGACGACGACGCGGGCCGCGTCCGTGAGAATTATACCAGCTCGAACCGCCGTGCTCACGTCTGCCTGAGCAGGCCCGCGAATCGGGATGTACGGCAAGCGGGATGTACGGCAAGCACTGCCGAGACGAAAAAACCTCGAGGGACGACTCCCAGCGCCGTTTCGGTCTCCTCCAAGGAGACCTCACAGCCGTCGACCTCGAGGCCATTGCTTCCGACTCATCGAGTCGGTAGCAATGCCGGCAATGTAACCAAACATCGATTCGATTGCAAGCCTCGCGCCGCGATTTGAGAATTCTTCCACACCGATCAGCTAACCGCGCGCGCTGACAGTTCGCGCACCAGTGCGCGGAAGGTCTCGCCGCGATGGTGATAGTCGAGAAACTGATCGTGGCTCGCACACGCCGGCGAAAGGACGATTGCATCGCCCGCGCGCGACTG
>CAZUPX010000196.1:0-11121 GCA_964622155.1 uncultured Planctomycetaceae bacterium
CAAACGTTGATCGAGCGGCACGATTTTTATCTCAAGGAGGATTGGGCCGGTGTTCGGTTGCCGTCATCCGCGCGAGCATTGGAGGCCAAGGGCCTGGATAAGTTGCCCGACGATCAGCTTGCGCGGTTTAACCGGCTGGCCTTGGAGGCGGCGTATCCCGAAGAGATCGCGCCGGCGGCTCCCAAGCAGGTTCAATTGGCGTACTTCAATTGGGAGTTTGGCGTCGCGCTTCCGGTCGAGCCCGAGCAGCTCTTTCCGGCCATCAACCAGGTGCTGGTGATCTCGCTGGACCTGTTGTTGGGTGTCGGCGGAGTTTTCGTGGCCGTGCTGGTCACGGCTTCGATGATTCCGCAAATGTTCGAAGCAGGCGCGGTCGACCTGTTGTTGAGCAAGCCCGTGTTCCGGACGGCGCTGTTTCTGGCAAAGTTCGTGGGCGGCTGCGCGTTCATTGCGATCAATGCGGCCTATTTCATCGGCGGGCTGTGGCTCATTCTGGGCCTGCGTTTCGGATTGTGGAACCACCGACTGCTGTTGGCCATTCCCCTGTACCTGTTCTTGTTTGCCATTTACTACGGCGTCTCGTCGTTGGCCGGTGTCGTGTGGCGCAACGCGATCGTTTCGGTCGTCATGGCAGTGGTGTTCTGGCTCGTCTGTTGGGGACTCGGCGTGGCGGTGCAATTTGTCCAGGGCTTCTCGCTCGAACCACGGCGGATCGTGACGATCGTGCCGGCCGGCGACGCGCTGCTTGCCGTCAACAGTCAAAGCGAAGTCTATCGCTGGGACAAGTCGGACGGCCAGTGGCAGAAGTGTTTCGTGGCCCGCTCGGACAGCCAGTTTCCGTTCAACATCCCCGGTCGCCTGGCGGGGCCGGTCTACGACGCCGCTGAGCAGCGAATCCTGGCGTTCGCCATCGCCCCGCGTGGTTTTTCGCCGTTGCAGTCGGCCAACCGACTGTTGGTCGGCAAGCGTGAGGATGACTGGCGTCGTGGCGAAGGAGTGAACGTGCCCGAGGGAGCTTTCACGCTGTTGCCCGGACCGCGGGGCGAGATCCTCACGGTCACATCGCAAGGCATCTTTCGCCTCGAAGGAGACCTGGAGGCCAAGCAACAGGACATCAACGTGTTCGGCCTGCACATCCCACTGCCCGAGAGAGGTGGCCGATTCGTCAAAGCCAGCCCGCCGATTTATCTTCGCCCGCTGACTGGCGCCGCCATCGACCCGCTGAGCGGCAGCATTGTGCTGTTCGATGGCTTTCGCCTGGTACTGTTCGACCGAGACTCGAAAGGAGCCTATCGGCTTGCAAAGGAAATGTCATTCGAGCACAAGCAACGCGGCGCGGTTGCACTGGCCGGCGGTCGGGTGTTCCTGGCCACCGACGACGAAGTCCGTCCGTACGATCTTGAACTGAAGGCGCTCGACCCCATCGCCGTCGGCGCGCGCGGCGGTCCGCAGTCGGCGTCGGTCTCGCCCGATGGCCAATATCTGGCGGTTGTGTATCGCGAAGGGTTGTTGTGGATTTATGATCTGGCCGCGAAAAAGGTCGTGCGATCGCCGATCATCGGACAGGGAGACATCTCGGCCGTCGCGTTTGAGGGCGGGAAAATGTACGTGGCCGACCGACTGACACGCGTCACACGATACGACATGCAGGAGCTCACTTTCGACGGTCAATGGCGAGGGACGATGCCCCTGGCGGAAACGATCTACCGCTACGCGCTCAAGCCGCTGTACACCGTGTTCCCCAAGCCCGGCCAGCTCGGTCAAACGGTCATGTACGTGTTGACTCCGAAGGACGCGACCCCCGGCGCGATTCGCCTGCATGATGATGACGATGGCCCCAGCCTGGCCAAAGTTGACATCTGGGGTCCCGTGTGGAGCAACCTGGCATTTCTCGTGGTGGTTCTGGCAATCGCGTGCGTCTACATCTCTCGGAAGGACTTTTGATCGTGAGCGTGAGCACTCGCATCGCTTGCCGCACGGCCGTCATTGTGTTCGCGACTCTCATTGGCGCTGGCACCGCCCCCTGTCTTGCCGCCGACGAACCAGGATACCGACTGGCCGTATTTCGCGCCGACGTCACGCCGCGATTGGGCCATCCTCTGCTGGGTGGACACTTTGCCGGCGCGCGGTCGATCGACGACCCCCTGTCGGCCATAGGACTCGTGCTGTTGGGCCCCCAGAAGCCTATCGTTGTAGTGGCCGTCGACTGGTGTGAGATTCGCAATGACGCCTACGCTCGTTGGCGCGCGGTGCTGGCTGAGGCGGCCGGCACGTCGCCTGACCGTGTGTTGGTGACGAGCGTCCACCAGCACGACGCTCCGCTGGCCGATCTGACTGCCGAGCGGCTGCTGGCCGAGGCGGGAGTCGACGGGCAAATCATCGACCTGGACTTCCACCAGCGAATGGTCGAGCGCGTGGCGGCGGCGCTGCGCGAGAGCTTGCCAGCCGCGCGGCCGGTCACGCACTTTGGCATCGGACAAGCCAAGGTCGACCGCGTGGCCTCGAACCGTCGTGTCGTGGGCCCCGACGGCAAGGCGGTGTTCAATCGCTACAGCGCCACGCGCGATGCTGAAGTGCGCGATCAGCCCGAGGGTCTGATCGATCCCTGGCTCAAAGTGCTCAGCTTCTGGAACGGCGATCAGGCGGTGGCTGCCATCAACGCCTACGCGACCCACCCGATGAGCTACTATGGCCGGGGCGCCATATCGAGTGACTTCGTCGGCCTGGCCCGCGAGCGACGGCAGCGGGACAATCCGTCGATTCATCAGATCTACGTCTCCGGATGCAGCGGAGACGTGACGGCGGGCAAGTACAATGATGGCTCGACCGAGCATCGCCAAACCCTAACCGAGAGAATGCACAAGGGAATGGTCGACGCCTGGCAGCAAACGACTCGACATCCGCTTGCCAAGGTCGACGTTCGCAGCGCGCCGCTGGTGTTGCCGCACCGCGAGGGCAACCAGACTGCTGAAGCGTTGCAAGCCAGGCTGGCCGACAAGTCGCTGCCGCTTTTGGAACGGGCCCTGGCCGCCATGGGGCTCAGTTCGCGCAAGCTCCATCCCGCCGGGCACGAGATTGAAGTCACGGCCCTCGATTTCGGAGCGGCCCAGGTGCTGCTGTTGCCGGGCGAGAGCCTGGTCGGCTATCAACTGATGGCCAAAAAAATGCGGCCCGACTCGTTCGTGATGGCCATCGGCTATGGCGAGTGTTCGCCCGGCTACGTTCCGACCGACGCGGCCTCGCGCGAAGGCTATGCCGACAGCCAGGGCTGGTGCTGGGTAGCACCCGATATCGAAAGCCGGATGGAAGCCGCGATGCGTCGCGTGCTGGCGCCGAGTGACGGGACGAAGTAGCCGGATGCCATGCTCGCGCTTCGCGGGCATGCTGTCTTAACGTGTCTCGCGCATGCTCGCGAAGCGCGAGGACGTCCGGAAATTCATCGCACGCCATCAAGACACTAACCCGACGCGCAAGCGAGGGATTCCGGCCGCCCTGGTTCATTCGAAAAAGAATCCCTCGCTTGCGCGCTTTGAAGCTGCGCTTTTCGTGCCATGACTGCTAGTTATTGCTTTGGCACGCAAGAGGATAGATCGCTTCTCGAATCGTTCGAGAACACGCGTGACTGACACGCTAACCGTCGCGTTTTCAGGGCGATTTTCAGTGTCGCACCTCAAAAGCGCAACCTCAAAACTCGCGCTTCGGGTTAGACTTCGCTACCGCACCTTGCCGGCCGATTGCCCCCTCGACCCGTTCCCGGTACAAGTGATCGAGAGCGCGTGCGCCGAGAAGCAAGCTAATCACGGGTGCAAATTCGCATGGCGGTTCACATAAGTAAACCAACGCGCATCGAGGCGGCCGGCCAGCCGCCCAAGTCGATCGAGGAATTCGTCGGCCGGGTCAACTCGGCGACAAAGGAGGTCGGCATCGCCCGCATGGTGAGCCCCAGCGGCTGGAGCGAGCCGGGTCAGAAGCCCGAGTTCGACGAATACAACATCGTCCTGCGCGGCACGCTGCACGCGAAACTGGCGAACGAGGAGCTCGACATCACGGCCGCGCAGACGCTGATCGTGCCGGCGGGCGAGTGGGTGCAATACAGCACGCCCGCTGCGGACGGCGCCGAGTATATTTCGGTCTGCCTGCCCGCATTTGCCCCGCGGCTGGTGCATCGCGACACGGCCGATTGAGAGGCAGGCCGACCGCTGGCGATAGCGGCGAGCAAGCCAGCGCGCTAACCCGAATCGCGAACGGGGCCCATCGTTCATCGAGAATCATTGGCACGTTTGATGCGCTAGAATGAGCCAGGAGCAAATCACCTCCTCCGGCCTCGATCCTCCAGCCTCGTGCCTGTCTTCAAATGTCTGTCGGCGAATTCCAGGTAATTGAGCCAAACGTAGTCAGTGCGCGAGCCAACCGGCGCTGATGCGATAGCCGACCGGTTGGTTCAGCGGCGGCAGGCCGCTCGTTTCAAGGGCCCATCCTGCTCCGCCAGAGAGCTTCGGGCGTTGTCGGCTATCTACGTCTTGCTCCCATGGCCAGAGACTGTGGCCGATCGCCGTCGGGATCGCCATCGGCGTCGTCGCTGAGTTGTTCAACTGCCAGGGCAAAGGCAATGTCGTATGAAGTTGAAGCCAGCGGTCCCGATTCCATCGGGATGCTTTGTCGTTCGACCAAAAGGCTCCCCTCGGCCTGAGCTCGGGACGAAGGCTCGACTGGCTGAGCCATCCCGATTCCATCGGGAGCAAACTGCGGATGCGCGGCGAAAAACGCTTTCACGGCGTTGTCGTACACGGTCCTGTCCCGTGTGATCGTCACGCCTTTAGGTGCCGGCCACGGATAGGCACCCGTGCCTTGCCAGACGACGGTGACGTTGCTGTAGGTGCCGGGCGCGAATTGCATGATCTTGGTGCCGATGGACGACTTCGATGGCACGAAGAACACGCTGTCGCGCACGTCTACCTTGGCGGTGCCCGCATAATCCCACTTGAACATCGCCCCCGTTCCCAGCTTGTCTCTGTACACTTCGGGCAGCAATTCGACGATGGTGTTTTGCACCTTAACAACGGAGTTGGGGTCGGCAACCATGCTGCCGCCGACAGCCGACAAAAACACAAAGCCGCGCATGTAGCTGTTGGCGATCGTGCCCGAATGAAAGTCGTCGTTCTCCACCATGTCGTCTTTGATGCGATCCAGGAAAACATCGTGGATGTTGAATGTCGCCCCGACTGAACCACGCGGGCCGATACCATCGAAGGTGTTTGAGATGAAGGTATTTTTGATCTCGTAAGCCACGCTGCCCTCGACGCGCAGCCCATCGCCATCCGAATAGTCCTTCCAGGTGCCCCACGGAGCCCGCTCGTCCATCAGGCCCTTGATCGTGCCGCCGTTGACAACGAGGTTGGCGCTCGTGCCTTTGATCGTGATCGGGTATAGCTCGCTCGACGCGCTCTTATATTCCGGGTGGCTGCCGCGCGCCGGCCACGAAGCGGGCAACGGTTCGCCAATCGGAAAATGCGTATCTTCCAGGGCCAGGAACGTGCCGCCGCTCAGGTCGATTGTCGTGCCGTTGCCGGGGCTCTTGAGGTAAATTTGCTCGTGATGCAAGCCGGTTATGGCTACGGTGGACAGTAGATCTCGACCTTCCAGCGCCTCGCAATAAAGCCGTTTTTTCAGCATGCGACAATCCTCCCTGTAAGTGACCTTGCTGCGAAGCAGTGCGATGCCGGCTTCATTTCATGTCTGGTTGGCTCGCTGATCCCGTGATTCGGCGGCGTTGCTGCCCGCATTGGGCACGTCGCCTCCGTCTCTCCCTGCTTCGCGAAAAACGTCAACCACTTCGCGACTCGCCACGTTGTGGTTTGCGCAGGGTGAAACACACGATCCAGATGGACAACCCCTCTGGCGAGACGCAACAAGCGGCACCACAGAGCTACACGTCCGATTTGCTTCTAATGCAGGCGCCACGAACCACGACCGAAGCAGTTGCTATCAACGTGTTTGAAGTCGTGCTGTGCTCTCAAGCACATCCCTCCACAGAGGTTGTCGCGCAGCGTCACCCGCACCCAAATGTTTTTTTCCTCTTGAAACTTTGTGTCTCGTGCGCACAGTTTTCGCCCAAGAGACCGCCAACTGTGGAGGTCGAGAGTATGCCTTCCACACGGCGAGGTTGTGAGTTTTTGAAGCCGCCGATCGATCGTTCGACTGACTGGTTCAACGGAGGCATGTCACTGCTTTCAAGGCCCGCCAGGCCGAATAGCCGAGAGACCGGCTCGGCCCCAACGGCCGCAAGATACTCGCCGCGTGGATCGGCCCAGCCGTCCTCCTGGGCACTGGCCACTTAGACGGGCCGTGGCGTGATGAGCGGACGATGGCCTCTCGGCTGCGCATGATTAGAATAGATGGGCGCTGGCACCCTCATTCGAATTGTGGCCGCAGTCGATCTCAATGCCTTCCACCCTTTCCCAACCGACGACACATTCAACGGTGCTCGGAACGCCGCGGTTCTCGCTGCGCACGATGCTGATGGTCGTGTCGGCATTGTGCTGCGTGTTCGCGCTGATGGCGGCCGCGGGCGTGATCTGGTCGGTAGCGCTAGTGCTGGTCATCGCTCTGGCCGGCGCGCATGTGCTGGGTAACTCGTTGGGAACAAAACTCCGCGACGAGGCGACGCGGCAGATGCACAGCGAACACGACACCCGAGGGGTGGCGCCGTTCCCATCGCAGCTACCGATTGTGTCGCCGCCGCGTCTGGCAAAGCAGACTCGGCTGCATCGCACCATTGGGATGACAAGCATCGCCGCCGCCGGCCTTGGTGGCGAGCTGGGGGGCATGTTAGCCGCCTACACCTACCCGGAGTCGTCTATCGGGGCGGTCGCGCTGGGCGTGGTGTCGCTGGCGGTGCTGGGCGGGTTCGCGGGATTTGTCACCAGCAGTTTTCTGTCTGTCGCGCGGCAGGCATTACGTGAGGCAACAGCCAACGGCGGCTCGGTCCGCGACCGAAGTTCTTCCTGACATCGAGTGCCATGTGGCGCCGTGTGCGACACATGGATCAGAATTCGACGACTACTTGTCGATCACGGTAGGCATCAATTCAAAATCGAACACGATTTCGACGGGCGCGTCGCGGGCAATCGGCGTCATGTGTCGGGGCAACTCGGCGGCTATCCTGACGAGCCAGTCCATTTCGAAACCCAGGTAACGTTGTCCGGCAATTTGGTCGCTCACTCCGCGAAACAACAACTCGGCACGCGCCGCGTGGCGCGCGACACCCAGCGGGCGGCCTTCGCGCGCCTTAACGCCGGCGGCGGCCAGCTTGATCAGGGCCTTGAGAAAATCGGCGGTCGTGCCGCGGCGGCCACAGGCTTGCCACAGCCCTTCCCACACCTCGTGCGCCTCCCAGTAGTAGCCGTGATTGAACAGGTCGCAGCCGAACAGGTACGCCTGCGACGACGGCCAGTTCTCAGTTGTCAGCGGCGGCGGCTCGCTCGGACGATGTCCGAAGCTGTGACCGCGCGGATCGCGCGTCGGATGCGGAAATCGTCCGGTGACGTAGGCATAGGGGGGTAAGGGCTCCTCGGACACCAGCCGCTGCGGCACGCGGGGGGAATTCAAATCGCTCACGGCACTTCTCCCCCTCACCCGGCTCGCTGCGCTCGCCACCCTCTCCCACGAGGGGAGAGGGAAGGTGGCCGCGATCACCTTTCGATCGGTTCGACGACGACGGCCGTGCCATAGGCCAATACTTCGGTCACCCCCGACATGATCTCGGTGGCGTCGTAGCGGGTGCAAATGATCGCGTTGGCCCCCATTTCGTTGGCGTGCTGGATCATCAAATCGAAGGCTTCGCTGCGGGTACGTTCGCACAGGCTTGTCAAAATTGTGATGTTACCACCGAAGAGGGTTTGCAATCCGGCGCCGATATTTCCCACCACCGAGCGCGAGCGAACCGTCAACCCGCGGACGATGCCCAGGTTTTGCACGATGCGATAGCCTGGCAATTCGAGCGCGGTGGTGACCATCGGATTGGTGGTCAACAGGGCCTGCGGATGCGGTGCGGACCCCGGGCCTCGGGTACGATCTTCCATGCTGCGTACTCCCAAACAGGATTGCCGCGTGCCTCGATGCGTGTCATTGTAGAGGCGATCTTGAAACGGCTATAGCCGGCCTCACAATGGCCAGCTACAGAACGCACAATCTGTCCCATCGCTCGATCGAATGCAACAGCACCCCGACACCGAACGCCGAGCGTCCATTCCGGCACGCTGGCTGGCCTGGTGGCACAGTGTGCCTTTGTATCGCCGAATTCTGGGTGCGGTGATCCTGGGGGCGGCGTCGGGATACGTTCTCGGACCGCGGGCGGAGGCGTTTGCCATGCCCGCAAAACTGGTGCTGCGCATCCTGGGCGCCTTGGCACCGCCGTTGATTCTATTGGCCATCATTCAAGCGCTCATGCGTGCTCGGGTTGGCGGGCGGCAGGCTCTGCGGCTCGTCGGTTTGCTCTTGCTCAATACGCTCGTGGCGATCTGCATTGGACTGGGCGTAGCCAACCTCATTCAGCCGGGGCGTTGGTCGAAGATTGAGCTGGCGCCGGTCGAAGAGGCGGCCGAGCACGCGCGTGGGCCGCTCGCTCAGTTCCTCGAGAACGTGCCCAAAAGCCTGATGGGCCCGTTGAGCGATGATGGCCGTGTGATGAGCGTGATCTTCCTGGGAGTTGCGTTTGGAATTGCCTTCAGGCGATTGCGCCAGCACAAGATCGACACGGTCGACGACCTGGTTCACGTTGCGCTTCAGAGCTTGATCGTCGTGCTGTACTGGATCATCGACGTCATACCGTTTGCGGTGTTCGGCATTGTCGCCTCGATTGTGGGAGTGAAAGGCTTTGGCGACTTTGTGGCTCTGGGCGGATTCGTTGTCGCGGTTTTGATCGGTCTCGCGCTGCAAGCGATCTATTACCTGGTCCGCGTCAAGCTGGGCTCTTGGGTCCGTCCGTCGGACTTGCTGCGCGGCACGCGCGACGCGCTGGTGATGGCCTTTACCACCGGCAGCTCCACCGCAACCATGCCGGTCACGTACGCCTGCCTGCGAGAAAAAGTCGGACTGCGGGAGGAATCGGCCAGCCTGGGTGCCTTAGTCGGCGCCAATTTCAACAACGACGGCACAGCGCTCTACGAGGCGATGTCGGCGCTATTCGTCTCGCAGTTGCTCGGCATGAACCTCAGCTTAGGTCAACAGTTGATCGTGGTGGTTGCCTCGATCGTCGCCTCGGTCGGCGCCGCCGGCATACCCGAGGCCGGACTGGTTACCATGACGATGGTGTTCAAAGCGGTCGATCTGCCGATCGAGTACATCGCCATATTGTTGACCGTCGACTGGTTTCTTGATCGCTGCCGAACCGCTGTCAACGTAATGGGCGATCTGAACGTGAGTTGTCTTCTCGACGGCAAGACGCCGCCGCCGAAAACCGTCCAGTAAGCAGGTCGCGACCGTCGGCGCGATCAGCGGACACGGGCGGCGCAGTGAGCGTCAGCCAAGACCTTGCGATGTGCGGCCTCTCGATTTGCAGTCGCGTACCTGCCAAGTTTGCGCATTCGCTTTCCTACTTCTCCCAAGTTGATTCAGACGCGGAAAAACGCCCGCAAACTTTTTCCAAAATTTTCGCCGTGTTGAGGAGCGTGTCGCCGTGACGCCGGAATCGCGCGCTTGTGCCGCAAAAACGTGGGGCCACGCGACGCGTGACCCTACGGACACCAACAGCCGAGGATCGACCCGAGTATGGCTCAAAGCATGGTGCCGCAAGCCGTTCGGGCAATTGTTAGGGAATGATTGACGACCCGAAAAAAACAGCTAAGATGTGTCTCCTTAGCACCGTATGTTGTAGGATGTAGGGCATCTGCTACAATATATAGTGCTGCGAAAGGCCCTTTATACCACCGTCGGGTGGTTTTGTCCTGGTTTGCTCAGGCGGAGCAAACTAGGCCTCAGGTTGTGATGCCAGCAGCCTGATATAGTATACGTCTGTTCATGCGCTCGGATGCCCCTGGGTTTCTTAGAAGGAGCTACATCCATGGCAGCTATTGGCACGGGAATCGCCACCAAACCCACGTCCATGTCCGCACATTTTGAACAAGAGTCCGCTCGCGAGCTTCGCGGACTCGAGATCGAGTCTGCATTCTGTCCACCGGACACCGATCCGTTTGAGACCGTTGAGTGGGACGTGCGCACCGCGGCCATCAAGGACGAGGACGGCAAGGTGCTGTTCGAGCAGACAAATGCCGCGATTCCCGCCGATTGGAGCCAATTGGCGACCAACGTCGTCGTGAGCAAGTATTTCTACGGCGAAGTGAACACGCCCGAGCGCGAGACGAGCGTCCGCCAACTCATCAATCGCGTCAGCCGCACGATCGCCGACTGGGGAATGGCCGACGGATACTTTGCCACCAGCGCCGATGGCGAGCGTTTTTATCGCGACCTGACCTGGCTGTGCCTGCACCAATACGGCGCGTTCAACTCGCCGGTCTGGTTCAACGTGGGCCTGTATCACCAATACGGCGTGCAAGGCGCGCAGTGCAACTGGCACTGGAATCGCGAAACCAACCTGGTCGAGCAGCCGAAAAATCCATACGAATATCCGCAGGGCTCGGCCTGTTTCATCCAAAGCGTGCGCGACGACATGGAAGACATCATGGAGCTGGCGCGCAGCGAGGCCATGCTCTTCAAGTTCGGCTCGGGCACCGGCACCGACCTGTCGACTTTGCGCTCGCACCGTGAAAAGCTGTCGGGTGGCGGCAAGCCGTCGGGCCCGCTGTCGTTCATGCGGGTTTACGACCAGATTGCCGCGGTGGTCAAAAGCGGCGGCAAGACGCGCCGTGCCGCTAAAATGCAGTCGCTCAAGGTCTGGCACCCCGACATCATGGAATTCATCGAGTGCAAGGCCAAGGAAGAAAGGAAAGCCCGCCTGCTCATCGAAAAAGGTGGCTACGACGCCAACTTCAACGGCGAGGCCTACAGTTCGATCCTGTTCCAGAATGCCAACCTGTCGGTGCGCGTGACCGACGACTTCATGCAAGCGGTTGTCGACAACAATCACTGGGCGACCCGCTGGGTTACCGAGCCGGATCGTTCGGG
>CAZUPX010000197.1:0-4362 GCA_964622155.1 uncultured Planctomycetaceae bacterium
GGCCCTGTAAGGAATCTTGTGTCAGCTAGCAGGAATGGGTAATTTTTGTAACCTTTTCCTGAATCGGAGACTGACGCATGGATGGTTCTTTACGCACACGAGCCGAGCAGCTAGCAAGCGAGATTGCCAGCCAGGCCAAGACGGCCGAGGACCTCAATGGACTGATGCGGCTGATGATGAAGTCCGCCTTGGAGCGGATGCTCAACAGCGAGATGGACGTTCATCTGGGCCGTAGGACGTTCTCCGGCGCTGCGGACACCGATCCGTCGCCCACACTGCCGCTGACCGCGACCGAGCCATCGGTGCCGCCGGCGAGCCCCGCCAAACGCTGCAAGCCCAACCGTCGCAACGGGCGTTCGCAAAAAACAGTGCAAGGCGACGTGGGCGAGCTCACGATCGCCACGCCGCGCGATCGTGACGGGACTTTCCAGCCGCAATTGATCGGCAAGCACCAGCGACGCGTGCCGGGCTTCGACGAAAAGATCCTCGCCCTGTATGCCAAGGGGATGACCACGCGCGACATTCAAGAGATCGTGCGCGAACTGTACGACGTGGAAGTCTCCGCCACCTTGATCTCGGAAATCACCGCCGATATCGACGCCGAGGTGACCGCCTGGCGCACGCGGCCGCTGGAAGCCCTGTGGCCGATCGTGTACTTCGACGGCATCGTCGTGCACGTGCGCGGCGCGAATGGACATGTCTCGCAGCACACGATTTACGTGGCTTTAGGCGTGAACCTGGAAGGACACAAGGAGCTGCTCGGGCTGTGGCTGGGCCAGAGCGAAGGGGCCAAGTTCTGGCTGGCTTGCTTGACCGATCTGAAGAACCGCGGGCTGCGCGACATCTTCGTGGCCTGCATCGACGGCCTTTCCGGGTTTGCCGAAGCGATTCACGCGGCTTATCCCGAGACCAGCGTGCAGTTGTGCATCGTGCACCTGGTGCGCGCGGCGCTGCGTTACGTGAGCACCCAAGACAGCAAGGCGGTGATTGCCGACCTGAAGAAAATCTACCAGGCCGCGACCCTCGTCGAAGCCGAAGGGGCGCTTGAGGATTTTGCTCAAGCCTGGGATGCGAAATACCCGACCATCACAAAGATGTGGCGCGCCAAGTGGACCGACATCATCACGCTGTTTGATTTTCCCGCGCCGATTCGCAAGGCGATCTACACCACCAATGCGATCGAGTCAGTCAACAGCGTGATTCGTAAGTTCACGCGGAACCGCAAGATTTATCCCAACGAAGAGTCCGCCCTGAAAATTGTGTACATGGCGATTCACGAGGCGTCGGGGAAGTGGACCATGCCGATCCACCACTGGAAACAGGCGCTCAACCACTTCGCCATCCTCTACGAGGGCCGCATGCCGCAGCCAACTAGCAAATGACGTTCCCTGCCCGCCTGACACAAAAATAATTACAGGCCCGAAATACATACGGCAAAGTCGGCAGAATTGCTCATTCACATCTCCCCGTGATGATGAACACAAGCGTGATCCGTTTGCATCCCCTGGACAAGAAACGCTTTCATGCGGACTACCTGTTTGCTTTCCTCAGATCATCTTTTTTCAAGAATCAGGTTGAGAGCCTAGTTATTGGCTCCGCACAGCCAAACTTTGGCCCATCGCATCTCAAAAGAATGTTGGTTCCCGTCCCTCACTTCGACGAACAACGCAAAATCGCCGGGGTGCTTTCTGCCTACGACGACCTGATCGAGAACAACAACCGCCGCATCGCCATTCTGGAAGCGATGGCCCAGGCCATTTATCGGGAGTGGTTCGTTGAGTTCCGGTTCCCAGGGCATGAGAAGGTCAAGCTCGTCGATTCGCCGCTGGGGAAGATCCCCGAGGGGTGGGAGGTCGCTTCTGTTCAGACTTTTCTTAATCATAGTACCTCTGGCATTTCTCCGACCAATTTTCCCGAAGAAGAATTCGCACACTACAGCATTCCGAATTATGACAAAGGAAAACTTCCGGAACTTGAAAAGGGAGAAACGATCCAAAGCAACAAGTTTCCAGTCCCCGATGGGTGCGTTCTTCTTTCAAAACTGAATCCACGAATCCCCCGCATTTGGCTTCCCATACTCAATTCGCAGTATCGTGCGATTGCATCCACCGAGTTTCTGGTGATGACTCCATTGTCACGAGTTACACGCGAATTTGCATATTGCCTGTTCCACTCGGAAAATTTTTACGGTCGCTTCTGTAGCTGTTCATCTGGAACTTCAACCAGTCATCAACGGGTCAAGCCGACTGACTTTGTAAAGTTGGAAGCCGTACTTCCGCCTCAGCCGTTGCTCGAACAGTTTTCTAATCATGTCGCACCCATGTTGCGACTTGTTCACAATCGAAGGTTACAGAACGAAAAACTTCGTGTTACGCGTGACCTTCTGCTGCCCAAGTTGATATCGGGGCAGCTAGACGTGGAAGACCTCGACATCGACACCGGCGAAACCGTCGCTGCGACCGAGGGCACCGCCTCATGACGAACGCCGACTTCTCCGAAGACACCCTCGTCGAGCAGCCGGCCATCGCCCTGTTCGGCGAACTCGGCTACGCCACGGCCAACTGCTTCTACGAGAAGTGCGGCGAGCACGGCACGCTGGGCCGCGAGACGACGGCGGACGTGGTGCTGCTGCCGAAGCTGCGGGCGGCTTTGCAGAAACTCAACCCGGGCGTCGCCAGCGATGCGATTCAATTGGCGGTAGACGAGCTGACCAAGGACCGCAGTGCGATGGGCCTGGCCCACGCCAACCGGGACATCTACAAGCTGCTCAAGGAGGGCGTGCCGGTCAGTTTTCAAAATGACGACGACGGCAGCGAGGCGCACGAAACCCTGCGGGTGATCGACTGGAACACGCCCGCGAACAACGACTTCTTTCTGGCTTCGCAGTTTTGGGTCTCTGGCAGTATCTACAAGCGGCGGGGCGATCTCGTCGGCTTCGTCAACGGCCTGCCGCTGCTCTTCATCGAACTGAAGAAGAGCCACGGACGGCTGGAACACGCCTACAAGCACAACCTGAAGGACTACAAAAACACCATCCCGCAACTGTTCTGGTACAACGCTGTCATCGTCCTGTCGAACGGCAGCCAGGCGAAGATCGGCAGCGTGACGGCGGGCTGGGAGCATTTCTCGGATTGGAAACGGATCAACAGCGAGGGGGAGCAGGGCGTCATCTCGCTGGAAACGCTGATTCGGGGGACGTGCGAGAAGGGCCGGTTCCTCGATCTTGTCGAAAATTTTACCGTCTTCGACGACGCCAAGGGGGGGCTGGTGAAGGTGGTCGCCAAGAACCACCAGTTCCTGGGCGTGAACAACTCGGTCGCCGCCCTGAAGCAGATCAAGGACCAGCATTCATCGTCGGAGCGGGGGAGGCTCGGCGTGTTCTGGCACACCCAGGGGTCGGGCAAGAGTTTCTCGATGGTCTTCTTCTCGCAGAAGGTGCTGCGGAAGGTGCCGGGAAACTGGACCTTCCTCGTCGTCACCGACCGGGACGACCTCGATAACCAGATTTACAAGACTTTCGGCAACACGGGGGCCGTCACCGAGGAGTGCCAGGCCGACAGCGGCGCAGACCTGAAGCAGCTTTTGCAAGAAGACCACCGCTTCATCTTCACGCTGATCCAGAAGTTCGGGACGACGCCGGGCCAGAAATACCCAAAACTGTCCGACCGTGCCGACATCATCGTGATGACCGACGAAGCGCACCGCAGCCAATACGATACCCTGGCCCTCAACATGCGGAACGGTCTGCCGCAAGCCGCCTTCATCGGCTTCACCGGCACGCCCCTAATGGCCGGCGAGGAGCGGACCAAGCAGGTCTTTGGCGATTACGTCAGCATCTACAATTTCCGCCAGTCCGTCGAGGACGGGGCGACGGTGCCGCTGTTCTACGAGAACCGGATTCCCGAACTGCAACTGGCCAACGAAGACTTCAAGGAAGACCTCGAAGACCTGATCGAACAGGCGGAACTGGACGACGAGCAGGAGCAGAAGCTGGAGCGGGAGTTCGCCCGGGAGTACCACCTGATTACCCGTGACGACCGGCTGGAGAAAGTCGCCGAAGACCTGGTGGCCCACTTCCTGGGACGGGAGCAGGGCGGCAAGGGGATGGTGATCTGCATCGACAAGGCGACGGCGGTGAAGATGTACGACAAGGTGCGGAAGCACTGGACGGCGTACCTCGCCGATCTGAAGGCCGAACTGCCGCTGGCCGACCCGCTGAAGCGGCCCGCCCTGGAGGCCCGCATCAAGTACATGGAAGAAACCGACATGGCCGTCGTCGTGTCGCAGCAGCAGAACGAGGTCGAGGAGTTCCAGAAGAAGGGGCTGGACATCGAGCCGCACCGCAGGCGGATGGTCAAGGAA
>CAZUPX010000198.1:0-2661 GCA_964622155.1 uncultured Planctomycetaceae bacterium
GGCGACGACGTGAGCCGGATCAACGCGCGTCGCAGCGTCGAGCGCGCGCAGCGGCTCGGTTGAGGATGGCAATTGGCGAGTCTCTTGGCTCTTGAGCATGCCTTGGCGTCCGGCGAACCAGGCAACTTAATTGGTAGAGTTTGCCCAGTCTCTTTTTTCGGCACGCGAGGACGGCAGAGTTAAGACGTTTCAGCGCACCGGTTGCCAACGCGGTGCTAGCAACCGGAAATGACGGGGCAGCCGTCCTCTGCCAGCACCGCGACAGTAGCATCGCCGAGAGTCTTGGGTGGCATAGTTCGTGAGCATGCCGGCGGAATGTGCAAGCGTGACCACTGGACGTGGTCCTGGCGCCCGGCTTCGAGAATCGGCGCGGCGACGTCAACCCTTGGCCGCGTCGAGGGCCTTTTGCAAGCGGGCCTTGGTCTGCACGCCAACGAAGCGTTCGACAACATCGCCCCCCTTGAAGATCATCAAGGTGGGGATACTAGCGACGCCGTAGTTCTGAGCCGCGTTGGGGCTGTCGTCGATGTTAATCTTGCCCACTTTGACCGAACCGTGATACTCGCTGGCAAGTTCGTCGACGACCGGAGCAATCATCCGGCATGGTCCGCACCAGGGAGCCCAAAAATCGACCAGCACTGGCTCTTGCGACGACAAGACCTCTTGCTGGAAATTGGAGTCCGTGAATTCGGTGACGTTACCCATGACTGACTTCTCCTTTGCCAAGCACGAGGGAGCTTGGACTTCAATTCGGCAAGTGCATTTGGAGTTCTGAGCCAATTATAGGGCGGTCCTACCTGCTGTCAAACGAGCACCGCCAGCCTTTACGGGCCAACACGATTGCATCGAAAGTCGGCTTATAATTTGTTCGCCGCCATGACGCCGCCGGGTGCCGAACCTGCCGGCCGGCGCGACACTCCTGCCAGATACGTGCGATGTATGAAACCTTCGAACACACGGCCGACCTGGGTTTGCGAATTCGAGCAAGCGACTTGAACACCCTGTTCGCCGACGCCGCGCGCGGGCTGTTCTCCATGATTGTGCCCAACATCAACTCGGTTCGTGTGCAGTCGGTGGTGAGCTTCGAGCTCGGTGCGGAGGACTTGGATCTGCTGCTTTTCGATTGGCTCTCGGAATTGTTGTACACATACGAAACTCGGCATTTGCTGTTTAGCAAGTTTGACATCGAGATAATCGACTCCCGATTGAAAGCCACCGCCCGTGGCGAGCCAATCGATTCGACCCGCCATGAGCTGGATCACGAAGTGAAAGCCATTACGTATCATGGTCTGAAGCTCGAGCGCGAGCCGGACGGTCAATGGTTGGCCGAAGTGATCGTGGATATTTGAAATTCCGTCAGCAAAGGATTTACCACAAAGACACGAAGGACGCACAAAGATCACAAAGAACGAGGATCAAGAGTTTCTTCATTCAGTTGATTATTTCTTCGCGTACTTTGTGTCCTCTCTTCGTGTCTTTGTGTTAAATCTCTACCCTTCAACATCGAACAGTCCAATGCCCAAAGAATCTTACCGCGGACCGCTCGAGCAGATTAACGAAGTCTCGTGGCGGATTCCCAAGTCATACCGGCCCGGCATGCGCGTCGACGGCATCGTGTATGCCGACACGCGGCTGATGGCCGCGATTCGCAACGACCAGGCTCTGGAGCAGGTCGCAAACGTGGCATTCCTGCCTGGCATTCAACTGGCGAGCCTGGCCATGCCCGACATTCATTGGGGATATGGCTTTTGCATCGGCGGCGTGTGCGCGACCGATCCGGCTGAGGGAGGCGTGATTTCGCCGGGTGGGGTGGGCTACGACATCAACTGCGGCGTGCGGCTCGTGCGTTCGAACTTGTTCAAGGATGATGTCGAGTCGCACAAGACCCGACTCGTCGAAGAGCTCTATCGCCAGGTGCCAGCGGGCACTGGCCGCGGCGGCAAGTATCGATTCAGCCCCAATGAGCTGCGGCGGATGATGGGCCAAGGAGTCTCATTCCTGTTCGGCCGCGGACTGGCGACCGAAAGTGACATCGAGCACACCGAGGCCCGTGGGCAACTGCAAGGGGCAGTGCCCGACAGCGTCAGCGATCGGGCGTTGGAGCGCGGGTACGATCAGTGCGGCACGCTCGGCTCGGGCAACCACTTTCTCGAAGTGCAGGTGGTCGATGAAGTCTTCGACGAGCCGGCGGCCCGCTCGATGGGTCTGAAGCAGGACATGGTGTGCGTGATGATCCACTCCGGTTCCCGCGGACTGGGTTACCAGGTGTGCGATGACGCCTTGCGATCGCTACGCAACGCACCGGCCAAATACGGGATCGATCTGCCCGACCGACAACTGGCCTGCGCCCCGATCGACAGCCCCGAAGGACAGTACTACATCGGC
Source organism: uncultured Planctomycetaceae bacterium (assembly GCA_964622155.1). Taxonomy (GTDB): domain Bacteria; phylum Planctomycetota; class Planctomycetia; order Pirellulales; family PALSA-1355; genus CAZUPX01. The sequence continues at coordinate 2,386 of CAZUPX010000198.1, forward strand.
GCGATGTGCGCGGCGGCTAACTTTGCCTGGTGCAACCGGCAGTTGCTGATGTGGCAGGCCCGCGAGTGTTTTGCGACGGTCTTCGGCCGCTCGTGGCAAGAGTTGGGCATGAGCCTGGTGTACGACGTGGCTCACAACATCGCCAAGTTCGAGGAGCATCAGGTCGGGCGCGATCGCAAGCGCGTGTGGGTGCATCGCAAGGGAGCGACGCGGGCCTTTCCGCCCGATCATCCGGAAACGCCGCAAGCTTACAAGCAGATCGGCCAGCCGGTGATC
>CAZUPX010000199.1:0-11927 GCA_964622155.1 uncultured Planctomycetaceae bacterium
TCCATGTAGCCGATTGTCTCGCCCACGGCGGCCGTGTCGCCGGTGCGCTTGAGCACTTGGGTGATCGTGCCCGAGACCGGCGCCGGAATTTCGAGTGTCGCCTTGTCGGTTTCGATTTCGACCAGGTTCTCGTCCTTGTCGGCTCGCTCGCCTTCGCCCTTGAGCCACTTGCCGATCTGGACTTCGGGGATCGATTCGCCAACGGCCGGCACTTTGAGTTCAACTGGCATGAGTAGTGATTGGTGGTTGGTTGTTAGTGATTGGTGGTAAGTGATCAGAACTACTGGATTGCTCGTCCACTAGCCACGAGCCACTGCTCACTACTAAATGCATCCGAAGGCCTGCATCAACAGTTCTTTCTGCTCCATCTTGTGGCTGCTGGCCGAGCCGGTGGCGGGGCTGGGCGACGCGCGGCGAAACACGCTGGAAAACGGCAGCCGATCGAACAGCTCTCCGCCAAAGCGAGCCAACAGGAACCGCCAGGCGCCCATGTTTTCCGGTTCCTCTTGCACCCAGTATACCGGTGTGCCATCGCGATACGGCGCGAGCGCCGCGCGGAGTTGCTCCATGGGTACCGGATAGAACTGCTCGAGACGCACGATGGCCACGTCGGCTCGCGCCCGCTCTTCGCGTTCGCGATCCAACTCGTAATACAGCTTGCCTGAGCAAAGTAGCACGCCCTCGACGTTTGGCCGATCGGGTTGCACGTCGGGGATGACTCGCTGGAACTCGCCGCTGGCACACTCCTCCAGGCTCGAGACCGCCTGCGGATGTCGCAGCAGGCTTTTGGGCGTCATCACCACGAGCGGTTTGCGCCACAGGCGCAATACCTGGCGGCGCAGCGCGTGAAAATACTGGGCCGGCGTCGTCGGCTGGATGATCTGCATGTTGTTGGCGGAAGCCAGTTCCAAAAACCGTTCGAGCCGCGCCGATGAATGCTCGGGCCCCATGCCCTCGAAGCCGTGCGGCAACAAGAGCACGATGCCGCTCAAACGATTCCACTTCGTCTCGGCACTGGCTATGAATTGATCGACGATGACTTGTGCTGCATTGACGAAGTCGCCGAACTGTGCCTCCCAGGCCACCAGCCCGTTGGGGCAATCAAGACTGTAGCCGTACTCGAACCCCAACACGCCGGCTTCCGACAAAGGGCTGTTGATGATCTCGACCGGCGCCTGGCCTGGCGAAAGGTGTTGTAAGGGCGTATAGCTGTGGCCGTCCCGAAAGTCGTGCAACACGGCGTGCCGCTGGCTGAACGTGCCGCGAGCAGTGTCCTGGCCGCTCAGGCGAACCCGATATCCGGCCTCGGCCAGGCTCGCCAACGCCACTGCCTCGGCGGCGGCCCAGTCCAGCGGACGCTTGCCGACGGCCATCTCGCGGCGCGCCTCCAACAACTTGTGAATCTTGGGGTGCGGGCCGAAATCGGCCGGAACCTGTGTCTGCGCTTCCAAGAGCGCGGCCAATTTTTCGCGGTCGATCGTGGTGTCGGCCTCGGCGACTTCGGATTCGCGCCCGCCGACATAGTTTTTCCACACGCCCGGATGCGCTTCGGGCCGCGCGGCGAAGCGCTCGCTGCGGGCGACCGACAATTCTTCGTCCAGCTTCTTGGTCTGGCGCTCGGCGATCTGGGCGGCCTCTTCGCGAGCGATCTCGCCCAGTTGTAACAGGCGGTCGAGATAATTGTCGCGAACGTTCTTGCGATCTTGGATTGCGCGATACATCACCGGATGGGTGAACGAGGGCTCGTCACTCTCGTTATGGCCTCGGCGGCGATAGCAATACATGTCGATCACCACGTCGCGCTGGAACTGGAGCCGAAAATCCATCGTCAGCCGCACGACGAAAGCGACGGCCTCCGGATCCTCGCCGTTGACGTGGAAGATCGGGATTTGCAGCATCCGGGCGACGTCGGTGGCGTAGGTGCTCGAGCGGCCCTCGGTCGGAGAAGTGACAAAGCCGATCTGGTTATTGACCACCACGTGCATGGTGCCGCCCGTCTTGTAGCCTTCGAGCTGGCTGAGGTTCAACGTCTCCTGGATGATCCCCTCGCCGGCAAAGGCGGCGTCGCCATGGATCAGCAGCGTCATCGAGTGCTGGCGCTTGGTGTCGCCGAACCGATCCTGTTTGGCGCGGGTGCGGCCGATGGCCACCGGGTCGACAAACTCCAAATGGCTAGGGTTGAAGCACAGCGACAGGTGAACTTTGCTGCCGGCGGCCGTTGTCCAATCGCCGCTGTAGCCCAGGTGATACTTCACGTCGCCACGGCCCAGGTGCAGCTTGGGATCGAGGTCGGCAAACTCGCGAAAGATTTCCTGGGGACTCTTGCCAATGATGTTGGCCAGCACGTTGAGCCGTCCGCGATGGGCCATGCCCAGCACCATTTCGCGAATTCGCTGGTCACCCGCCTTTTCGATGGTCAAATCCAACAGCGGGATCAGGCTTTCGGCGCCTTCCAGTGAGAAGCTTTTGGCGCCGGTAAATCGCTTTTGAATAAATTCCTCGAAGATCGTCGCGTCGGTCAACCGCGTCAGGATCCGCAACTGCTCGTCGCGCGACAGCTTAATCCGATTTTCCGTAGCTTCCATCCGGTCCTGCAGCCATTGCCGCACCGACAGATCGTCGATGTGCATGTACTGCACGCCGATCGAACGGCAATACGTATTGCGCAGCCGCTCGAGAATGCCGCGCAGCGTGACCACGTCGGGGCCGCCGATCGTGGCGGTCGAAAACGGCCGGTCCATGTCGGCGGCGGTGAAGCCGTAGTACTCCGGGTCCAGTTCCGGCAGGTGCGGACGCGGCATCCCCAACGGATCGATGTTGGCCACCAGGTGTCCGCGAACCCGATACGCGCGCACCAACTGGTCGAATCGGTCCTGCAGCAGGGCCATCTCAAGCTCGCGCACGCTGGCGGTCGGCTCAGCGTGCACGCGGCTTGGCGGATTGAATACGCTGGCGGGTCGAAACGAGGGACCCAAGCGAGGTGCGCCGCCGGCGCCGTTGCCCAACTGCTTGAAATAGCGCCGCCAATCGGCCGAGACACTTTTGGGATCGCGCAGATACTCAGCGTACAGTTCCTCGACGTAGCCCAGGCTCATGCTGTTGGGCGGCGGCTCACCGTCGCCCTCGTGCGCGGATTCAAGATTTCGAATCTGTCGTTCCATACTCGGTCAACCCGCAATCATGCTTGGCAGGGCGTCATGGCCAACAGGACGCTCGCGGCCAACATGCACGCCATTCCTTTGGGGGTCCCGCAATCAGGGGCAAATCGGACGCCAATCCTCCTCCGGCCGAAGCATATCATTCTAGGCCTGAGGGCACAGTCCCGCGGGGCGGCGATCAGGGGGTATTGGTCAGCGGAAATGCCCACAAATTGTCCGTCAACCTGGGCCTTGTGTGTGTCCGGGTGATTCTCGGCGGGCAAGGTATCTTTTATTATGGGACCAGAAGGTCAGGCTGCACGATGAATGTCACGTTTTCATGTCCACGCTGCCAACAGGGAGTCCGTGCCGAGGTCGCCTCGGACGCGGCGAGCCTGGGATGCCCGCGATGCGGGCAGGCCTTAGCCATTGGGCGGGACAGCTTTGACGCGAATCAGCTACGCCGATGTCTGGTTTGTCCCAGCACCGAACTTTTTGTCCGAAAAGACTTTCCGCAGCGGTTGGGGGTGGCGGTGGTGGTGCTAGGGATCGCCGCCAGTTGTGTGGCTTGGGCTTACATGGCGGTGTTTGCCACATTTGCAATCCTGTTTGCGACGGCCCTGGTCGACGTCTTGCTGTATTTGATTGTTCCCGATGCCCTGATGTGTTACCGGTGCGGTGCCCAGTATCGGGGCGTCGCCAAGCTGTCGGGCCACGGGACTTTCGACCTGGAAACCCACGAGCGATATCGGCAACAAGCGGCTCGGATGGCCGGCCGACAGCATTAGAAGCGCCGCAGGCTCGGCGCGGGGGTGACTTCGGGCGCTTCGGGCGGCGTCCAACCCCTGGCGACTCATTGACAGTCCAGAACACAACGGCCGCTTAGCGACGCACAATGGATCCAGAGCGGGAACGAATTCAGGATGATTTGCGTGGGCTGGTCAAAGGGGACGTGCGCTGCGACGACGTCACGTTGCAACTGTACGCCTCCGACGCGAGCATCTACGAAATTCGCCCGCTGGCGGTGATTCGCCCGCGAAACCTGGCCGACGTCGTGGCCGCGGTGCAATACGCGGCCGAGAACCACCTGCCGCTGCACGCTCGTGGGGCCGGTACCGGCCTGGCCGGCGAATCGCTGGGTCCTGGGCTGGTGCTCGACTTTTCGCGCTACATGCGGCGCGTGCTGGAGCACAACGACGACGAGGTCCGTATTCAGCCGGGGATCGTCCACGCGCAGCTCAACGAATTCTTGCGCCCCTTGGGCCGTCAGTTCGGCCCCGACCCGGCAATGAGCAGCGTGACCACGATGGGCAGCGTGATCGCGATCGATGGCGGCGGCAGCCATTGGCTGAAGTACGGTTCGGCACGGGCTCACGTGCGTCGATTGCAAATCGTGCTGGCCGACGGCCAGGTGCTCGACGTGGGACGGGAATCGCTTGACGAGATGGTGCCCGACGTGCAATCGCGCCGAGGGCAGCTCGTCTGGTCGCTGGTCGATCTACTGACGCGCGAAGCGCAAACCATTCGCGACCATCAGCCCAAGAGCCTGGTGAATCGCTGCGGATACCATCTGGTCGACGTGCTGGGCGAGCGACACCTGGACCTGGCAAAGCTGTTGGTGGGCTCGGAGGGCACGTTGGCGTTGATCACTGAGGCCACGGTGGCAACCCAGCCCGTGCCCAAGCATCGTGGCGTTGCTCTGTTGTTATTTGACCGCCTGGAAAACGCTGCCAAGGCCGTGATTGAGATCTTGCCGCTGGGACCGAGCGCCTGCGACCTGATGGATCGCCGCCACCTGACCCTGGCGCGCGAAAGCACGCTGGAATACGACATGCTGATCCCGTCGACCACGGAGGCGGCGCTGCTGGTCGAGCAGGAGGGCGACACGCTAGCCGCGGTCCGCGATCGACTGTCGCAGATCGTCGACCGCGTGCGTCGGAAGAAGCGTCTGGCCGTGCACGCGGTTGCCGCACAAGACCGCCAGGAGATCGACCTGTTCTGGCGGCTGGCACGCAAAGTCGTGCCGACGTTATACCGCATGAAGGGAACGACCCGGCCGTTGCCGTGCATCGAGGACATGGCGGTGCCCCCCACCGCACTGGGCGATTTTCTGGTACGGATGCAAAACGTGCTCAAGCAACACCAGGTCACCGCGTCACTTTTCGCCCACGCGGGGCATGGGCAGTTGCACCTGCGCCCTTTTCTTGACTTGTCAAATCCATCCGACGTGGCACGCATGGCGCAACTGGCCTCGGACCTGTACTGCGAAGTCATAGACGTCGGCGGAACGATCAGTGGCGAGCATGCCGACGGTCTCAGCCGCACGTCGTTCATTCGCCGGCAGTATGGTCCGCTGACCGACGTGTTTGCCCAAGTAAAACGGATCTTTGACCCTGACAATATCTTCAATCCGGGCAAGATCGTAGGGGACGATCCCGACCTGTTGATCCAAAACCTGAGGCGGCTGAGCACCGCGCCGTCGATCAATGGCGAGGTGCCGCGCGATGCGACCGCCGACGGCACTGCGCCATCGGCGACACCGCCACCGGCAAAGGTCTGGCAATTGAATTGGACGGGCGAGGAGATTGCCCAGGCCGCGCGCGATTGCAACGGGTGCGGCGGATGCCGGTCGCAGTCGCACGACGTGCGGATGTGCCCGATATTTCGTTTTGCTCCCGCCGAAGAAGCCTCGCCGCGCGCCAAGGCAAACCTGGTGCGGAGTATCCTCACCGGGCAGTTGCCGATGACGACCTTGACCAGCGACGAGTTCAAGGCCGTCTCCGATTTGTGCGTGAATTGCCACATGTGCCGGTTGGAATGCCCGGCGTCGGTCGATATTCCCAAGCTGATGATGGAGGGCAAGGGGGCCTACGTGCGCACCAACGGCTTGAGCACGGGCGACTGGCTGATGTCGCACCTGGACTTGCTGAGCTGGCTGGGGAGTCACATGGCACCGCTGGCGAACTGGGCGATCGCCAATCCGGCGGCACGCTGGCTGATGGAAAAAACGATGAGCATCGCGCGGCGTCGCAAATTGCCACGCTTCGCGTCGCGCAACTTCATGCGAATTGCGGCGCGGCGGCGATTGTCGCGACCGACTCGCCGCGATGTGTCGAAGGTCTTGTATTTCGTCGACACCTATGCCAACTACCACGACCCTCAACTGGCCGAAGCGCTGGTGGCAGTGCTGGAGCACAACGCCATCGCCGTGTTTGTCCATCCGGCTCAAAGATCGTCGGCCATGCCGATGATCTCGCTGGGCGCCCTGGCCCCGGCGCGAAAGATCGCCGAGCATAACGTGGTCGTGCTGGCCGAAGCCGTGCGCCAGGGTTATCACATCGTCGCCAGCGAACCCTCGGCCGCGCTGGCGCTGGTGCACGAATATCCGGCTCTTGTTGACGATGACGATGCACGGCTGGTGGCCGCCAACACCAGCGAAGCTTGTACATATCTGTGGAAGCTGCACCAGACCGGCAAGCTGCAACTCGACCTGAAACCGATCAACGCCGTGCTCGGCTACCACATGCCCTGCCATCTCAAGGCGCTGGGCGTCGGGTCGCCGGGCGAGCTGCTGTTGCGGTTGATTCCAGGGCTGATTGTCAACCGCACCGAAAATAGTTGCTCGGGCATGGCTGGCACATTCGGACTGAAGCGCGAAAACTATCGCGCCAGTCTGCGGGCCGGTCGCCCGATGATCAACAGCCTCCGCGGACCTCGCCTTCAGGCCGGCACCACCGAGTGCAGCGCCTGCAAGTTGCAAATGGAGCAGGGGGCCGGCAAACCCACTATTCATCCGATCAAGCTCATGGCGCTGGCTTACGATTTGATGCCGGAAGTCGCCGACTTGCTCTCGGCCCGAGTGGAGGAGCTGGTAGTCACGTGAAGCTTCAAGTCCGCCTGTTTGCCGTGGCTCGACAACTGGCCGGCGCCGACCAGGTGACGCTGGACGTGCCCGACCCCTGCACGGCCAATCAATTGCGCGAGGTCCTGGCCCGCGAGGTGCCGGCCCTTGAGGCGGTCCTTCCGCAGATTCTGTTTGCCGTCGACTCCGAGTATGTCCAGGGAAACTCCGTGATTCCCCGCGACGCCGAAGTTGCGTGTATCCCGCCGGTCAGCGGCGGGTAGAATGGGGGCTGGAGTCGGCGGACGTATTCGACTTTATTCGTCGCGCTCACGTTCCTACCTGATCCCCAACACCCAATCCCCAATTCCTGCTGTGATCTCCATCACCGACAAACCGATCGACGTCAAGTCACTGCTGGACGAAGTGGCTTCGCCGGCGGCCGGTGCGGTGGTGTTATTTCTGGGTGCGACGCGAGAATTTACCGACGGGCGACAGACGGCTTCGCTCGAGTATGAGTGTTATCCCGAGATGGCCCGACGCAAGCTGGCCGAGCTCGAATCGCAAGCGCGGGCCCGTTGGTCGCTCGCAGGCTGCGCGATTGTGCACCGCGTTGGACACCTGCCGATTGGCGAGACCAGCGTCGCGGTGGCCGTGAGCACGGCCCGTCGCCAGGCCGCGTTCGAGGCGGGGCAATGGTTGATCGACACGCTAAAGCAAGTGGTGCCGATCTGGAAAAAAGAGAACTGGGCAAATGGCGAGAGCCAATGGGTGCATCCCGGGCTTGAGTCGCGCCCGGAGTGCCAAGAGCAAGTCGAACCCCGCACGGTGCGGCCATGAGCATCACCGGACCGCTTGTCGACAGTTTCGGCCGCGTGCACACGAATTTGCGGATCAGCGTCACCGATCGCTGCAACATCCGCTGCTTTTATTGCATGCCCGCCGAGAATGTGCGCTTCAAACCGCGTCATGAGCTGCTCACGTTCGAAGAGATCGGCCGCTTCGTGCGCGTGGCGGCCAGACTGGGTGTCGACAGAATCCGACTCACAGGCGGCGAGCCCCTCGTGCGTCACGACCTCAGCGTACTGGTGGCTGAATTGGCCAGCGTGCAGGGTATTCGCGACGTCGCGCTGACGACCAATGGCATTCTCTTGGCCCAGCAGGCGCAGGGATTGAAGAACGCGGGACTCAGGCGAGTCAACGTCAGCCTCGACACGCTCGACCGCGATACGTTCTTCAAAATCTCGCGACGCGAAGGACTCGAATCTGTGCTGGAAGGTATCTTTGCCGCTCAACGAACCGGCTTTAGAAAGATCCGCCTCAACGCCGTCGCCATCCGCGGACTTACCGAGCCCGACATCGTGCCGCTGGGGCACTTTGCCCGCTCGCACGGCTTGGAGATGCGTTTCATCGAATTCATGCCACTCGATGCCGACGGCAACTGGGATGCGGGCCAGGTGCTTTCCGGCGAGCGGATTCGTGAAGTGCTAGAGGACCAATTCGGGCCGCTTGTGCCAGTTGATGTGGAAGACCCCAGCCAGCCGGCGACCGACTATGCGTTTGCAGACGGCCGTGGCCGCGTGGGATTCATCAATCCGGTGACGCAGCCCTTCTGTCACCGCTGTAACCGGTTGCGACTGACGGCCGAAGGACAAATTCGCAACTGTCTGTTCTCAACCGAAGAGTGGGACGCTCGTGCCGTGCTCCGCGGCGGTGGCTCCGACGAGGACCTGGCCGATCTGGTTCGAGCCAGCGTCGGCGCCAAGCGGGCCGGACACGGCATTAACAGCGACGAATTCGTCAGGCCCCAGCGGGCCATGTATCAGATCGGCGGCTAGCCAACCCGTCCACGCGCATGAGTGATTCGGCCGACCCACGACGGATTTACCTGGACAATGCGGCCACCAGTTGGCCTAAGCCCGAGGGCGTCTACGCGGCGGTGGAGCAGTATCAACGGACGCTCGGCGCTCCAGCGGGCCGCGGCGGATATGCGGAAGCTGTTGCCGTTTCGCAAGCCGTCGAAGATGTCAGGCTGCGCGTGGCTCGCCTGTTGGGCTTGCAGGATCCAAAACACCTGGTGTTCACCGCCAACGGCACCGATTCGCTGAACCTGGCGATCCACGGCCTGCTGGCGCATGGCGATCATGTGGTGATGACGGCCATTGAACATAACTCCGTGCTGCGGCCATTGGACTTTCTTGAACACGCCGGCGTGATTGAGACCACACTCGTTGAATGCGATTCGGCCGGGTATGTCGATCCCCAGGCGGTTGGCGCGGCAATCCGGCCCGACACGCGATTGGTGGCCATCAGTCACGCCTCGAACGTGACCGGTGCTGTACAGCCGATCGACGCCATCGTTGCTGTCGCGCACGCGGCTGGGGCCGTGGTGTTGTGCGACGCCGCGCAGACGGCCGGGCACATGCGGCTCGACGTGCGCGCGCTCGGCGTCGATCTGCTGGCGACTTCGGGACACAAGGGACTCTTGGGGCCGCTGGGCACCGGCATCCTGGCAATCAGCCCGCAGGTTGCCAACCAGTTACATAGCGTGCGCCAAGGAGGCACCGGCACGCGCAGCGAAGAGACATCGCAGCCCGATGAATTGCCCTCGAAGTTCGAGTCCGGAAATCTCAACGTTCCAGGCATTCTCGGTTTGGGAGCCGGTGTTGAGTTTCTCGAGTCTAAGGGACTCGACTCGCTCGCAACTCAAACGCTCGCGCTGGCCGAGCGGCTATTGGCGGGTTTGCGTGAGATACCCGGCGTGCGGGTCTTGGGTCCGACGACTTGCGCCCCGCGCGTGCCCCTGGTCAGCATCGTAATCGAGGGCTATGATCCGCAGGAGGTGGCACTGGCGCTCGACGCGGCTTACCGGATTCAAGTGCGGCCGGGGTTGCACTGTGCCCCGCAGATGCATCGGTCGCTCCAAACACACGCCAGCGGTGGAACCGTGCGTTTCAGTCTGGGGGTCTTCAACACGTCGGACCAGATCGAGACTACGATTCGCGCAGTGGCTGAGATCGCCTCGTCGCGCGTGGCAATTTGATGCTGAAGGATTCAGGGACGGCCAGTCGACCCTGTCGTGATCGATGACACGCAAAGATAACAATCAAGAGTCCTGGTTTCGGGACGGGCTGCAATTCGAGTGTACCGGCTGCGGCGACTGCTGCACGGGCGCGCCCGGCTTCGTGTGGGTCGATGCGAAAGAGATTGCCGAACTGGCCGAACACCTGCACATGTACGTGGCCGATTTCGAGCGTCAGTACGTGCGACGCGTCGGGTCGCGCAAGAGCCTGCTCGAATATGCCAATTTCGACTGCGTATTCCTTGACCCCAAGACGCGCAGGTGCACTGTGTACGAAGCACGGCCGCAACAGTGCCGCACGTGGCCCTTTTGGCAGTCCAACGTGGCAACCAAGGCGGCCTGGAAGCGGACCTGCGAGGTGTGCCCCGGCAGTGGATGTGGCACGCTCCATTCGGCGGAGCATGTCTTGCACGAGATCGCCGTCGTTAAGCTGTAGCGCGCCTACATTGAGGTCGTCGCCTGTCCAGACGGTCGCAGTTACTTTGGGGTGTCACGCTGATACATGTACATGCGCGCCGACGCGAGCGTGCCGCTGCCCGTTTGGTCACGCAGCACCGCGCGATGCCACTCGATACACGGTGACGGCGGGTAAATCTGCGGATTAGTTAAACCTTGACGGTTATTCCGACCGATGAGTACCGCCACGCACTGCACCGCAGCGCGGGTGCCGAATACGTATTAAGGCGATGTAAGCTGTGTGTGTGAATAAGTTTACGATGGACAATCGGACAATGATTGGTCGACACGACTTGTAACATATTGCTAATCAAACACTTGCCGAACTTGATGGAGATTCAGTCGGGCTTTTGGGTCGCGTGCAAACAGAGCATCGGAAGTCGCACCAGCGGTGAATGATCTTGACTGTAGTTCTTATGCCATCTACACTTGGAGCATGACTGCGACGTCCACCGGCGCGATCCAACGCCCGGTGGGCCCCTTTCTCAAAGGAGAACTGCGTCGTGACCAAGAAAGAGATTGTTAAAACGATTTCAGACGAGATCGGCCTGACACAACTCAAGACCAAAGAGATCGTCCAAAAGACATTCGACGCAATCGTAGAAACTCTGGTCGAGGAACGTCGCATCGAACTGCGGAATTTCGGCGTTTTCGAGGTAAAAAAGCGGGCGGCGCGCAAGGCCCGCAACCCTCGAACCGGGGATAAAGTCTACGTGCCCGAGAAATTCGTCGTCACCTTCAAGCCGGGCAAGGAAATGGAGGAACGGGTTCGCGAACTGGAGCGTCAGGCAGCCGCCGCATCCGATCGGGCACGTGCTGGCGCCGACAGCCCCGCCGGCGATAGCAGGCCGATGCCCGAACCGGTTGCCAGGACTGGCTATAACGCCCAAGGCAGCCCGGGTTAGTCATTGACCTCGGCGCCATAAACCGAAATCAGTAACCTACTTTTGAGTTTTGGTCACTTCGAAGCTTACCGCACATCCGCTTCGAAACGTCGCTCATCGACGATAGATCGAATCTGATTGATTGAACAAACGTCACGGTCGTGCCGCCCAGCGTGGGCGCGCATCGATCGCGGACGCGGCATGGATGCGTCCACAACGCTCAAGCGCACTAGCGCGAGGGCGACTCGTTCACGGAGGAGTCGTGTGATGCGCAGGCTAGGGTTGGCTGCGATCGTGTGCTTATGGCTCGGCACGAGTGCCGGGTGCGCATTGCCGATCTACTCCGGCGATCCACCGATCCGCGCCCAGGAATTGATCTTCACCTCCGAAGACCTGCGGCTGTTTCTGGAAGAGTGGCAGCGCATCTGGTTCCTTGACCAGCCAAGCCACCTGTCGCCCTATCGCACGCACGGAGGCATCATCTAGCAGCCGGTTGAAGAATGACGTCCTGGCATTTTTCAACCTCG
>CAZUPX010000200.1:0-4506 GCA_964622155.1 uncultured Planctomycetaceae bacterium
AAATTCTAGACTCACGCAAGCGGTTTGTCGCGTGCAAATCGCGGCATTCAGGGCTGCCGCCAGTCGTCGATCTTGAGTCCGCTAATCCAGCCGAAGTGACCAACGTTGCCAGTGACGAGTGCACGGCCCGATTCCAGCGCCGTGGCTGCGATGATCAGATCCGCGTCGTCCCGTGGATGACCGCTGGCGTGCGCGTCAGCCCACAGGCTGGCCGCCCGATCCAGCACGGCGAGCGACACCGGGAGCACGTCGCTGGTGCCAGCAAGCGCGACGAAATTCGACAACTGCCGAACGGCCTGAGTCGCGCGAAAGCCACGCAACACTTCGTAGAAGGTGATCGCGGGGAAGCCGAACCGCCCGTGCTGCTGCAGGTAGAGGCGAGCGCGACCCAGGACTCTCTTATCCCTTGCTTTGAGCACTTCGGACAGAACGTCCGTGTCGATCAGCGCCTCGTCCATGGGCTACGGCACATTGCGGGTGAGCTTCGAGCGCGTCTTGGCGACCTGGTCGATCCGCGCGATTTCGTCGTCACTCAATCCTTCATACACGCGCGTCCAATCGTCCAAAGACTGCGGGGGCGGTTCTTCGGCAGCGCTCGTGCCCCCCGGTACTTCGAGTTCCACCACTTTGATCACTAGCCGCTGGCTCGCGCGGAGCTCCCGGCCCAGCACGTCTTCCAGCGCGCGCCTGTGGCTTTCGTCCAGTGTCGTGACATCGCGGATGATCGATTCCATATACGTATTCTACCACAGTCGCGGGGCACCTCCCAAGGCAATCCCCCGGCCAACCTCTGGCTCCTGATTCTAGCGCGCGCGGCCGGGCGGCGCCGGCGTCGGCGACTTGGCCATGATTTCATCCAACTCGTCGACGAAATCCTGCACGTCTTGAAACTGCCGGTACACGCTGGCAAACCGCACAAAGGCCACCTGGTCCAGCTTCTTCAAGTGCTCCATCGCCAACTCGCCGAGGAAGGAGCTGTCGACCTCGGGCTCGCTGCGGGCGTGGACGTCGTTTTCGATGGCCTCGACGATCGATTCAATCTGTTCGTCGCTGATCGAGCGCTTCCAGCATGCTTTTTCCAGTCCCTGCCGGATCTTCTGGCGCTCGAAGGGAACCCGAGTGCCGTCCTTTTTGACAACCTTGATCGTCCGCTCTTCGCTGCGTTCGAAGGTCGTGTACTGCCGGCGGCAGGTAAGACACTCTCGCAGCCGGCGGACAGAGAATCCCCCCTCGCTGGTCAGGGTCTCGACGACGCGGTTGTTGTCACCGTGGCAGAAAGGGCACTTCATCGGATCGTCGACCCGCTCGTAGGTGTTGTACCGCGCCTGGCAGCCCAGACATTCGCGGCGGCGGCGAATTGCGAAGCCGTCGTGGCTGGCTCGCGAATCGATGACCCGATCGTTGTCGACACTGCAAGTGGGACACTTCATGGCAACACCAGGCCGGTGATCGCGCCAGGCCCAGAGGGCAAGATGCAAGGAACCAAAGGCGAGCCCACCTATAATAGACGCCAACTGTCGGGCCTACTAGGGCCACGTTCGACGCCCATTGAATGGCCATCGTGTTGCATCTGAGCGGCGCGATTCTAGTGACAGTTGTCGAGTGAGACCTATAATGGCGTCGCCCGTGATGTCGATCTCACAGCGCAACCAAGGGAGAGCCAGTCGCATGAGATGCCAGGTATGCAGTGTCGACGTGCCGAAGGGAGCGTTGTTCTGCCAGCAGTGCGGCACCAAGCTGCCAGTTGACGCTGGCGCCAGCGTCAAAGACTCCAACGACGCGGCGTCGGCCGGGCCCACCGCGGGTTACGCCGATCCGGTGGCCCCTCCGGTTCGCAGGCGCGGGGTGGCCGATGTGCCGGAAGAAACGCTGTGGGAGGGTCAATACTCGCCCAAAGCAATGCTGGGCACGATCGTTGCCGCGGTCATCGTCAGCGCGCTGCTCGTTGTGGGCGGCGTCCTGTTCAAGTATCGGATCGTGTGGCTATCGCTGATCGGCGTGTTGTGGCTGTTGGTCATCGCGCGATACGCCATCCGACGGCTGGGCGTCCACTACAAAATGACCAATCAGATGTTTTACCATCGCAAGGGGATCCTGACGCGCACGATCGACCGCATCGAAGCAATCGACATTGACGACATCACCTGGCGTCAGGGGCTCGTTGAACGCATGGTCAACGTCGGCAGCATCATCATCACCTCGCGCGATCGAAACAATCCCGAGTTCACGCTGGTCGGCATTGAAGACGTCGAGAACGTCTCGCGGCTGATCGACAAGGCCCGGCGTGCCGAACGGCTGCGGCGGGGAGTGCTGACCGTCGAATAGCCTACGCACGCTCGCTTGGATGCGAGACGGCATCCGCCGCAGGCACTTCGGTGGGCGATGCCCCATTCGACGAAGTCTTGCCGGGCTCAGCTTCCGCGCTCCAATCGCGGCGCTGGCGCGAACTGGCGATGTTCATTGCCTTGCGATATTTGGTCACGGTGCGCCGCGCGACGGTCAACCCGTGCTTGCACAGCTCCTTGACCAACTCATCATCCGAGAGCGGGTGCTGCTTCTTTTCGCCGTCGATGATTTCTTGCAGCTTGAGTCTCACGGCGTCCCAGGCCACTTCCTCGCCGTCGGCGCTGACGGTGCCACCGCAAAAGAACCGCTTGAGCAGAAAGATCCCTCGAGGCGTCTGAATCCACTTGTCGTCCACCGCCCGGCTGACCGTCGTCACGTGGACTCCAACCTTGTCGGCAATCTGCTGCATCTTCAAGGGCTCGATCGCCTCGGGGCCCTTCGACAAGAACTCCGTCTGGTGATCGACAATCGCTTGCGAAACGCGTGTCAGCGTGTTGCGGCGCTGCTCGATCGAGTCGATCAGCCACTGGGCCGAATTGATCTTTCGCTTGATGTACTCGCGGGTTTCGGCGTTGGCTGTGCCACTTTGCAAGATACTGCGGTAGGTGGCGCTGATGTACAATTTGGGTGTGCGGCCGTCTTCAAGTCGAACTCGATACTTCCCGTCGTCTCCCAGCTCGACGAACACGTCGGGGATCACGTTGGGCACAAACACGTCGCCAAAGTTCGCGCCGGGCTTGGGGTTCAGCTTGCGCAACTCGACCAACGACTGCTGAATCAGGGTAATCGAGTAGCCTGTCTTGCGCTCGATGACGGGCAGCCGATTGTGCTCCAGGTCTTCCAGATGACTCGAGATCAACGTCTTGAGCTGTTCGTAATTCGGCATGCCCGGCGTGAGCTGCAAGAGCAAGCACTCGCGCAGGTCGCGAGCGGCGACGCCTGGCGGGTCGAGCTTCTGTACGATCGATAGCGCTTGCTGCGCCAGCGACAACTGTTCGCTGCCGGCGTTCGGCTCGACCAGGTCTTCCAGTCGCGACTGGAAATAACCGTTGGCGTCGAGGTTGTAAATGATGCGGTCGCACATTGCGCGCAGCTCGGAACTCAAGTTGAACCAGCCGAGCTGATCGTGCAGGTAGTCTTGCAGCGACTGGGGGCGGGCCACCATGTTGGCCATCGCGTCGTGCTTGCGGGCGCCCTCTTCTTCAACGCGCGAATTGGACGGGCGAGATCGCTCTTCGAAGTGGTCGGGCCAATCCTCGTCCAGGTTCATCAACCGCTCGAAGTCGTCCTCGTTGTTCTTCGAGTCGTCGACCACCAGCGGCCGCTCTTCTTCGCTTGGTGCGTCGGGGTTCTCGGCTTCGACGGGCTCTTCGGGCAGGTCGGCGTCTTCTTCGACCAGGTCGAGCACCGGATTCTCCTGAATCTCCTGCTCGATGCGTTCCTGCAGCGCCATAATCGGCAACTGCAGAATTTCCATCGACTGGATCATCCGCGGTGCAAGCACCTGCTTCTGAACCATTCGCAGCTCTTGGCCGAAAGATAATCGCATGAAGATGCTCTAGAGTTGAACCACGAACGCCGCCCTGGAGTCCGCCAAAGCAGGGACCACCTCGGCAGGGCTCGATTTCCTTAAAACTTCTGGCGCCCCGCCAGGGCGTCGGCAAGGATCTCCTTGTTAGCAAATTCTAGCACGCTTCCGGTCGTAATGCCTCGGGCCAAGCGGGTGATCTCGACGGGAAGTTCGGCCAACAGGCTGGAAATGTACAGGGCGGTGCCGTCCCCCTCGAGCGTTGGATTGGTCGCCATAATGACTTCCCGCACTCCCGTTTCGCGCACCCGCCGCACAAGCGCTTCGATCGTCAATTGCTCCGGACCGACACCGTCCAAAGGCGCGATCCGGCCTAATAGTACATGATACAACCCGCGATACGTCCCGGCCTGCTCCAGCGCCATCAGGTCGCGGGGCTGCTCGACGACGCAGACCTGGGTACGCTCGCGGCGCGCGTCGCAACAAATCTCACACTCGTCGTGCTCCGTCAGATTATAGCAGTTGCGACAGTAGTGGACGTTTTGCTTGACGCCGCGAATCGCGTCTGACAGGGCCAGCGCCTCCGACTGGTGCATCCGCAGGACGTGATACGCCAGCCGCTCGGCCGACTT
>CAZUPX010000201.1:0-7441 GCA_964622155.1 uncultured Planctomycetaceae bacterium
TTCGGCTGGCGGACGGCGGCGAATGTCGTGACATCTGCTGTAATTGCCTCGTCACCGCGCTGGCCGACAAGACGATTCGGCTTCGCTTCCACCTCTACAACGCGAAGGTGTTCGGCGTCCGCGCCGCGGGGTTGGAATTCGTCAGCTCGTATCAGCGCAAATGATTCGGCTGCGGGCTCTCGCGCCGCGCTGACTCCACGACAGGACCCGAGGGCACACTCTCACCGAGAGGATGTGGCATGTCCTCGGGACGCTTGACATCGGGCAATCCGCAGCCTGGCACAAAGCATTGCCAGCCGCCGCCCAGCGCTCGGTACACGTCGATCAGGTTCAGCGAGATATTGCCGCGCGTCGAGGCCAGTTGATCCTGTTGAGTCACCAGGGTCGATTGCGTGTTGTAGACTCGGTTGAAGTCGGTGACGCCACCCTGAAACTGAATCAGGACCAGGTCCACGCTGCGAGCGGCTTCCTTGACGCTCTCGTCGAGCCGCGCGGCCTGTTGCTGCGTTTGCACGAAAGCGACCAACGCGTCTTCAACTTCTCGCCCCCCGGTCAGCACCGCCTGTTGATATTGCAGGGCCACGCCTTCGAGCCGCGCGTCCTGCATGCGGATGTTGTTGGCGATGCGGCCGTAGTTCAGCACGTTCCATTGCAGCGTGGGAAAGATGACGCCCGTGAAGCTCTGTGGATTGAACAGGTTCTGGATATCGCTGGAGACATAGCCCAGGAAGCCGTTGATCGAGAGCCGCGGATAGAGATCGGCCTGAGCCACGCCGATCCGCGCGCTCTGGGCAGCCACTTGGCGCTCGGCTCGACGAATGTCCGGCCGGCGGCGGAGCAAATCAGCCGGAACTCCGACCGCGACTTGCACCGGCGCCACGGGAATCGGCCCGGATCCGAGACGCGCGGCAAGGTCCTGAGCGGGCATGCCCATGAGGATGCAAAGCCGGTTGTTGGCCTGGCGTCGTCCGGCCTCCAAGGTGGGAATCAGCGCCTCGGTCTGCGCAAGATTTGATCGAGCCTGCCGCACATCGAGCTCGGACGCGACACCTTGATCGAACCGGTGCTGCGCCAGCCCGGTCGAACCCTTCTGAATTGTCACGTTGCGCCGTGCGAAGTCCAATCGCTCTTCGAAAGTTCGCAGTTGTACATAACTGCGCGCCACCTCGGCCAACAGCATCACCAGTGTGTCGCCATAACTCTCCATCGAGGCGTCCAAGTCCGCGTTGTTGGCTTCGACCGTGCGCCGGTAGCGGCCCCAAAAGTCGAGTTCCCACGATGCGTTGAACCCGGTGGCCCAAATGTCGAACAGCGGGCTGAAGGGAAGTCCGCTCATCGTTTGACTAATCTGGCCGTGACCATATGCCGCGATGGCCGTTTGCGACTGCGGGAACAAGTTGCCGACGGCGATATTTCGCTGGGCCCGGGCTTCCAGAATGCGCGTGCCCGCGGCGCGCAGGTCGAGGTTCTGGTAATACGCGTCTTCGATGAGCGAGTTCAGCGTGCGATCGCGAAACAACGTCCACCAGGCACAGTCGTTTGCGTGCGTACTTTGGATGCGGGAATCGGTGCTGTCGATCCAATGAGCCGAAACTGGCGCCGGGGGCTCGAGGTAGTTCGGCCCGACTTTCCAGCCGTTGTGCCACCATTCGCGCAAGCTCGTGCAGCCAGCGCTTGAGAGCATTGCGACGATTAGCAGAACTGCCAAGCGCATGCTGTGCCTGCGCGGATACACTGAAGAAGTTGCGCAGTCAATTTCAGCCCGACAGCCGTCCATGTTCAGCCTGCACACTCCATTGCGCACGGTCGGGGTCGCCAGCGGCGAAGTCGTCAATCCATCGCTGTGAAGGGCTGGCGCCTGATCCGGGTCCAAGTGACGCCAATGTCGAAGCCTCCCCGGCCGGAGCCTCCGACGCGTGCGCAATCATTGAACCCGTCAATTTGGGCATTACCCGCGTTAGTCATGTTACTCGGCATGCCGTCAAACGCGGCATTAACTGAATGCACGGGCGCGGAACGGGCTCGCCAAGCTGGTGAAACTTTGCCGATTATTTGCCCGGTCCGGTCTGGTCGGGGGCACGGCAGCATGGCGCGATCTGACTTTGACTCCTAGTCGAGACTACAGCTATCGTGTACCCAGGTGATCTATGAAGCGACTTGCGATCCTGGTGTTGATTGTGGCAGCGGCCGCTGCCGCGGGTGCTGCTGCCTGGTGGCGGTCGCATCGCAATCACGCCAACGGCCAACTTTCGCTGCACGGCAACGTCGATCTGAGGCAAGTCCAGCTTCCGTTCAACAACAATGAGCGGATCGCCGAGGTGTTGGTCCAAGAGGGCGACCGGGTGACCCGCGGCCAGGTCGTGGCTCGGCTGGAAACCAATCGCCTGGCGCCACAGGTCGCGCGAGCCGAGGCCGACGTCGCCGCCCAGCGGCAAATTGTGGAACGGTTGCACAATGGCAGCCGGCCGGAGGAGATCGCCGAGGCGCGCGCCAATGTCGACGCGGCCAAGGCCGAGGCCCTCAATGCGCGCCAACAATACGCTCGCCTTTCGACGCTGGCGGCTCGCTCGCAAGGCGGGGCCGTCAGCCAGCAGGAGGTCGACAATGCCAAGGCCGTTCTTGACACCGCCGAGGCCAGGCTGGTCGTCAGTCAGAAAGGGCTCGATCTGCTTGTCGCGGGCCCGCGGCACGAAGAGATCGCCGAGGCTGAAGCCCGGCTTCGCGCCGGCGAGGCACAACTGGCGCTATTACAGCAACAATTGGCCGACGCCGAATTGCTCGCGCCCGTCGACGCGATCGTTCGCTCGCGAATCATGGAACCGGGCGAAATGGCCTCGCCACAGAAGCCGGTTCTTTTGCTGGCCATCACCGATCCCAAATGGGTGCGAGCGTATGTCTCGGAGCCGGACTTGAGCAAAGTGCGGCCGGGCATGACCGCCAAAATCGGTGTCGACAGCTTTCCGGACCATCGCTTCGAAGGCTGGATTGGCTTTGTTTCGCCGGTGGCCGAGTTCACGCCCAAGACCGTCCAGACCGACGAGCTGCGCACTAGCCTGGTTTACGAAGTCCGCGTGTTCGTCAAGGATCCGACCGACGAATTGCGGTTGGGCATGCCGGCAACGGTCTATCTTGCGCCGGAGACGAACGAGCCTGAATCGCCGGCGCCGTCGACGGCCGCCACCGACGAAAGCCGCGATCCGGCTGCCAAGAGCAACCGATGAACGCCGCCCCAAGCAACGCCATCGTCCTGGCGGGCCGCGAACTGCGCAAGACGTTTCGGCGCGAGTGGGGCGAGCCCGTCAATGCGCTCGACGGCGTCACGCTCGAAGCCCGCGCCGGCACGCTCACGGCGCTGGTTGGACCCGACGGCGCCGGCAAGACGACGCTGATTCGGTTGATTGCCGGTCTGATGACGCCCGACGCGGGCACGCTCGACGTGCTCGGCATCGACGTGGTAGCCCACCCTCAGCAGGTTCAAGATCGCATCGGGTACATGCCGCAACGGTTCGGCTTGTACGAAGACTTGACGGTGCAAGAGAACCTCGACCTGTACGCCGATTTGCGCGGCGTTTCGGTAAGCCAGCGACGAACCGCGTATCCGCGGCTCATGGAAATGACGGCCCTGGGCCCATTCACCAACCGATTGGCCGGCCGGTTGTCGGGCGGCATGAAACAAAAGCTGGGCTTGGCTTGCACGCTGGTTCGATCACCCGATCTGCTGCTCCTTGATGAGCCGACCGTTGGCGTCGATCCGTTGTCGCGGCGCGAGTTGTGGGACATCATCTTGACTCTGGTGAGCCAGCAGGGCCTGTCAGTCTTGTTGAGCACCTCGTACCTGGACGAGGCCGAGCGCTGCGGCCACGTCATCGTATTGCACCACGGCCGAGTGTTGGCGCGAGGTCAACCCTCACAAGTCAGCGAGCTTGCCGCGGGCATTACGTTTTTGGTGAATCCGCCGGCCGGCCAAACTGCCCGCGCGTTGCAGTCGCGGTTGCTCGACGATCCCGCGACAATCGATGCCGTGCCAGAGGGGGGGCACGTGCGGTTTGTAAGCCCCGCATACGGAGACAACCACGCGGCACTCGATGGCGTTCTGGCCGGCGCGAGCGTGGTCGCCACGCCGCCGCGGTTCGAGGACGGGTTTATGGTGCTGCTGCGGCAAACCGGCGCCGAGCGCGTGTCTGCCGGATCGATGATTCTCGATCGAGCGCTCGAGCGACGCGAGGGAGACTTTGTCGTGCGAGTCCACGACCTTGTCCGGCGGTTCGGCGCATTCACAGCCGTCGACCACATCAGCTTTGACGTCGGTGCGGGCGAGATCTTCGGCCTCTTGGGCCCCAACGGCGCGGGTAAGACCACAACTTTTCGCATGCTCTGCGGACTGCTGCCAGCCAGCGGCGGCTCGCTCGAAGTGGCCGGTGTCGACCTGCGCTACGCTCGAGCCTCGGCCCGCCAGCGGATCGGCTACGTGGCACAGAAGTTCTCGCTCTACGGCCAATTGGCCGTGATCGAGAACCTTGAGTTCTTCGCCAGCGCTTACGGGCTGCGAGGACACCGAAAGCGCCAGCGAATCGAGTGGGCGCTATCGCAGTTCGAGCTCGGTTCACTCCAACGTGTGCCCAGCGGCGCACTGCCAGGCGGCTACAAGCAGCGGTTGGCCATGGCGGCGGCCCTGTTGCACGAACCGGAAACGCTGTTTCTCGACGAGCCGACCAGCGGCGTCGACCCGCTGGCACGGCGCGAGTTTTGGCGGCGGATCACGGCGCTTGCCGAGCAGGGGGTGACCGTGATCGTGACCACCCACTTCATGGAAGAGGCCGAATACTGCGATCGGGTGGCGATCATGGACGCCGGAAAAATCTTGGCCCAAGGCGCGCCGGCCGAGATTCGGCATCGCACCCACTGGGCCGACGGTCATGAGCCGACGATGGAGGACGCCTTTGTCGCCATCGTCGAAGAAGCAAGAAACGGCGCGTCCGCACCGTCGACACGGTCTGGAGGCGCCGCGTGACGAAAGCCATGCCCGGCTACGGCCAGCTCCGACCACGCGTCCGCCGCGTCTGGTCGTTGGTACGCAAAGAGACCTGGCAGATCGTGCGCGACCCAAGCAGCATTGCGATTGGCGTGGTCATGCCGGTGCTGTTGATCTTGCTGTTCGGTTACGGCCTGTCGCTCGATGTCAAGCACGTACCGCTGGCGGTGGTGCTGGAGGTTCCCTCTCCGGACGCGGTCGATCTTGCGGCCGGTTTTGAGCTATCGAGTTACTTCGACGCCATCATGCTGACCTCAATGGCCGAAGCTAAACAGCTCATGCTCGAGCGCAAGGTCGACGCCATTGTGCGCGTGCGTGAGGATTTTGCTCGGCAATTGAGCCTGGGCAACGCCGAGGTGCAGATTCTGGTGCACGGCACCGACGCCAATCGTGCGCGGATCATCCAGGGATATACTCAGGCCGCCGTCGGCCAATGGGCAGCTCGGCGGGCCGCCGAGGGGCGAGATATCGCGGTCGGACCTGTGACGCTCGACCAGCGGCTGTGGTTCAACGAGGCTAACGAAAGCCGTTATTTCCTGGTGCCAGGGCTGATCGTGCTGATTATGACCCTGATCGGCGCCCTGCTGACGGCACTGGTCATGGCACGCGAATGGGAACGCGGCACGCTCGAGGCCTTGTTTGTCACGCCCGTGCGCAGCGACGAAATTCTGCTGGGCAAGACGATTCCCTATTTCGTGCTGGGCATGATCGGACTGGTGCTTGCGATTGTCGCCGCTCAGTTCATGTTTCACGTGCCATTGCGAGGCTCGATCGCGGTGCTGGCCGGCGCCTCGATGCTGTATCTGCTGGTTGCTCTGTCGATCGGGTTGTTGATCTCGTCGGTGGTCAAGAGCCAATTCGTCGCCAGCCAGATCGCGATCCTGGCGACGTTTTTGCCGGCAATGATGCTGTCGGGATTTCTGTTCGACCTGAGGAGCATGCCCCAGGCAGTGAGAATCGTTACGTATATTCTGCCGGCCAGGTACTACGTGGCGCTGTTGCAGACGATCTTTCTGGCCGGCGATGTTTGGACGGTGATCGTGCCCAATGCGGGCGTGTTGGCGGCCATGGCGTTTGTGCTGCTGGCGATGGCCCGGCTGGCAACCCAGAAAAAATTGGCGTGAGATTGGCGATGTTCGACGCGATACTGCGCGTGCTGGCCCTGACGCGCAAGGAATTGCTCGCGGTGCTCAAGGATCCGCAGGGGCGGTTCACGATCTTCGTGCCGCCCATTCTCCAGTGCGTGATTTTTGGTTACGCGGCCACATTCGACTTAAGCGACGTGCCCTACGCCGTGCTCGACCGCGACCGCAGCAAGGCCTCGCGCGAGCTGTTGGCGGGCCTCGACGGCTCGCCCGTGTTCCGCCGCGTGGCCGACCTGGACAGCGTGGCCGATTTGAAGACTTATATCGACCAGCGCCGCGCTTTGCTCGTGATTCAGATCGACTCTGATTTCGAACGGCGGCTGACGCTGGGCGTGCCGGCTGGTGTGCAAGTCATCGCCGATGGTCGCAATTCGAACACCGCTGCCACGGCCTTGAGTTATGTCAGTGCCATCGTGGAGACGTTCAATGCAGATTGGCGCGCACAGCATGGTTCCACCGGTCCGACGATCCGAGTCGAGACTCGGGCCTGGTTCAACCCGAACTTGGAGACACGATGGAACATGGTCCCGGCCTTGATCGGGACGTTGACGTTGTTGCAGACGTTGTTGTTGACCGCCATGTCGGTTGCCCGCGAGCGGGAACAGGGTACGTTCGACCAACTGCTGGTGACGCCGTTTCGTCCAAGCGAAATCATGGCCGGCAAGGCCTTGCCGAGTGTGATCATCGGCATCGTGCAAGCCACGACAATCCTATTGGTGGCTCAATTGTGGTTTCGCATTCCGTTTGTCGGCTCGTTCGTCACGCTGTACACCGGATTAAGCTTCTTTTTGCTGGCGGCGGTGGGCATGGGGCTGTTGGTCTCGTCGTTTGCCGCCACGATGCAGCAGGCGTTGTTGTACTCGTTTATGATGGTGATGCCCTTTACGCTGCTGTCGGGTCTGGCCACGCCACTGTCGGCGATGCCTCGGCCATTGCAGTATGTCACGCTGGCAAATCCGTTGCGTTACGCGATCGAGATTGCCCACCGCGTGTACTTGGAAGGGGCCGAGCTCGAGCACTTGACAAATGAGATCTGGCCGCTGGCGGTGATGGCCGTGGTGACGCTGTCGGCCGCTTCGTGGATGTTTCGCCGGCGGTTGGTTTAGTTGTTCAGCGAGATTGTATCGAACATGCAGAGCGACTCGATCGTAGCCGAGTTCGACGCGACACTGACTCCTCGGGAGCGGGAGTTGATCGCGCTGGCGCGAGATTTTGGCCGGCGCGTGGTCGAGCCAAGCGCACGCCAGTGGGAATACGAACGCCG
>CAZUPX010000202.1:0-17528 GCA_964622155.1 uncultured Planctomycetaceae bacterium
CACGAGCTCCAGAGCTTGCAGTTCTGCTGCCTCGCCCAGTGCCGCCAGCCCGGCGTCGCTCACACGTTTGCTGACCAATCTCAGACGAGAGAGCTTCGGAACTCGCGCCACGATCGGCATCACCTCGTCCGGTGTGTCCCAAAACAAGCCAAGGTCCTCCAAATTCGGCATACGAAGCAATTGCTCATAGCCGGCAAGGGTAAGTTTCCCCCTGAGTTGGACCCACTTGAGGCTTGGAAATTGGCCCGCGTGCTGCACGCCGACGCCCCTCAAATCCTCCTCACCGCCGCCCGACCCCATCGACATGCCTTCCAGATTCGGCAGCGCTTTGAGATGCTCCATTGCCGCAGCGAGGTTCATAACCTGCCCAAGATGCAAATTGCGAAGCTTCGTGAGGCTTTTCAGGTGCGCCACTCCGTCGGCGGTGAAGTTGCTCGGGGTCACCTGCAGGCTTTCCAGCTCTTTCAGCGCCGCGACATGCGACAGCATCGCGTCGGTCGATCTCGGCTTGTCCTGTTTGACAAAGAGGTCTTGCAAACGAACGAGTCCTTCAAGTGCGACCCATCCGCCGCCGCTGATTTCGTTCTGTTCTCCGACAAAGAGCTGTCGCAGTTCCGTGAGGTGCCCCAACGGCAGCAAGTCGGGGTCCTTGAAAGGGTGCTTGTTGCCTAGTTCAAGGTGCGCGGGACTATCGAAAAGGTTATCGCCAAAAAGCTTTCGGACCCAAGCGGGTCCGCGAATCGGAGTGTCCCAAGAGACGTGTCCATCCGGTAGAAGTTGGCTGTGATAGCCGAAGTCTCCGCCCAAGCGTCGAAAGTGCTCAACCGCGTAATCGACTCGCCGCGCGCGGCCGATCCACGTCCCCAGTACGATGCACAGAAGTGTCACGGCAATCAGAAGGGTCCGCAGACTGAATCGCGGCCAACGTCGGGACTTCGCGATTGATGACACTTCACTCATCGTTTGTAACCTGAGCGGCGGGTGGCTTCGGTTGCGCCGTCTCTGATCATACGCGTGTCGATCCATGCTTGCGACACAAATCGGCGCAAGAGTGTGCGCAAACTTTCTTCGACGAGGGGCGGCACATTTTCAACCGGCGTGCCATCGGAGCGCGAGACGAAGCCACGCCAGGCAAGCACGACCGGCCAGTCGTACATCGCGGCCGAAGCATTCATGCGCTGCATGATGCGCAAGCTCCATACCGCACCATACCGATCGCGAAAGTCGAGCCACACGCGGTCCAGCGGTGCGCCGGTCGGGAGTGACCTGGGCACGTCGAGATCGATCAAATCCCAAGCCGCCGCCAGTAGCGCAAGGCCGGTTAGCGGCCCCCACGCACCCGGCAGCCAGCCGAACGAGAACGTCAGGTGCGGCGCAATCAGCGCCATTTGGGCGAAGCACGTCAGTAAACTTGACGGCCAGAAACGTGTCGCCAGTCCGTTGAGCGTCGCGATCGCGATCAGGATCGCCAAGAACGCGATCCGCGCAGGATGGATTTCGGACATGTCGCCCAGGAACATCCATTCGAGGCTCGGCATGCTGAGGACCGCCAACAGCGTCACGACGACGAACTGCCAGGCACGGTCCTGCGGACGTTTGGCGCCCAGCACGGCCATCGCGGGACACAGGGCGGTCATAGCCGCGGCGAATCGTGCCGGGCCGATCCAGCTTGCCGATTGATCCGCGCCAAGTGCGGCGGCCATTTCGACCGTCGCGATCGAAAGCACGCACCCGACAGACCACCACCATGCGGCCAACAGCGTCGTGCCGCGTACGCGGCGCCATTTCCAGCCAAGCGCAGCCAGTGCCAATAGCGCCAGCGCGCCGGCCACGAAAGCCATCGCTATGGAGTCGGAAATCATGGTCCATAACCGTCAAGACAACTCTCGATGTTGCAAGCCAATTCTAGACGGCACGGCGTGCGCCTGTCACGCGGTTGGTGCAATGGTTCGGCCTGGGGACTATTGATGGCTCTCAACGGTGGGACGCGGCCTGCCGATTGTCGCGTTGCTCGGCAATCAAATACATGCGCAACGCGCACACCGCCGGCGGGCAGTGCGCGGCACGTGTGGTAGAGTTCCAGTTAGCGAGGATCGCAACCGCGGCGCGCCATTGTTTCCCACCACCAGCCCGCCTTAAACCGCACGCCGCACAGCCTCGTTCGAGCGACCTGCCTATTTGATTTCCATCTGTCCGCGTTGCAAAGGAGTTAGCAATGAAGTGGATTTGGTTGAGCTTGTTTTTGATTCTGATTGGACTGTCGGGCGCGGCGCTAGCCCAGGAGTATGGCGCCGCGCCATTTGGTTCCGCCGGCCGCGATCTGTGGACTGACACCGTACAGCCCTCAGGGCTGCGGTTTACTGAACCCAATGTCACGACCCGCACGGGTGACTATGCCGGTGGCGGCGGCATGGGAGCGTGCGATACCTGCGGCTGGGGGGCCGGCACCTGCGTGCACTGGACCCTCATACCCTGGTACGCGCCGTGGCCCACCGCGCACGACCTCAACAAAGGTCACCGTCGGGCCTGTTGCGTGAATTCCGAGTAGTGACCAGGTGCGAGAGGAGTTGATCCGGCCTGGCCTCGGGGGAAACGTACAGGCGGGATCAACTCAAGAACTGAGCGGGCTCCTTGGGAGCCCGCTCTTTCTTTTTGACCTTGCCGGTTAGGAAGACTCTCAGGCGCGCATCGCAGAATCGGTTTAAGAGTCTCGCACGTGCGCTCCGATAAAAGTGGTACAGACGAGTCGGGAGTGCGGGACACACGTGGGTTCCGCTTCAGGATAGAGGTCATGGCAAGACGATGGATCGGCTTGCCATGACCTTTTTTTTGCGTGCCCAATTTCACGCAGCCAGGGCGCCTGCTGGCGAAGACAGATTCCCGGCCAGGTTCGCTACTTGGTTTCTTCGGGTTTGCCAGTTTTGCCGTTGGCTTCGGTCCCCTTGGTCGCGCCGGAGCCTTTGCTTTTCGAGGTCGGCGATTTTTCGAGCTTGCCGAGTTGAGCCAACATCTCTTCAGCCTGCTTGCGATAGGCAAACGGTTCGTTGTTGTTCAGTGCTTCCTTGAGAATACGCATCGCCTCGGTGATCTTGCCGCTCTCCTTGGCCAGGTGCGCCATGTAGAAGCCCATTTCCGAGGTCATCGACTGATTCGCCTGCGATGGCAAACTCAGAACCGTCTGGAAGGCGCGCTTTGCTTCGGCGCGGCGATTCAGGCGGAAATTGATCCATCCCAGCGCCGCAATCAGCTCAGGGCTGTTTGGATTCTGCCGAGCGTTGACATCGGCATACTGCAAGGCACGTTTGTGATCGGCGACGTCGGCCGACTCCAACAGGACGAGCGCCAAGTGATTGCTGATGACTGGATTGCCTGGAGCCAAGAGGTGCGCGGCCGCGAGGTGCGGTTCGGCCGTTTTGAAGTCACCGAGCATGCGGCCGATCACGCCGACCAGAAGGTTGCTCTCGAGTCCTTTGGGGTCGATTTTGAGCGCCTCATCGGCTTGGGCCTTGGCTTCCTCAATCCGATTGTTCCGCAGCAGGTAGTCAGCCGCACCCAAACGGGTTCTCAGGTCCTTCCCGCTCATATTGAGCGCCTTGTTCATCCAGTTGTCGGCTTTGAGCTTGTCCGTCGAGAGCGAGGCCATTGTCAGCTCGGCGGGCACGGCTCCTTTGTCGATCTCGGCGGCTGCCTGAAATTCGGCGTAGGCGCGTCGCTGGTCGGCAAGCTTGAACATGACTCGCCCCAATCGGTCATGAGCGATCGCATTGCGCGGGGCGACTTTGACTAGCTCCTCGAGCTTCTTTTGGGCTTCGCCTAAATTGCCGTCGACCTCGTCGACGGTGGCCGATCCGCTGTACAGGCGGGCTTGCAAGTATTGCTTTCGTCGCGGGCTTTCCGAAAACTTTTCGAGCACCTTGGACGCCTTGTCGAACGACAGCCCGGCCTCGGTCAAGCGGCCCTCAAGGACGGCTCGCTCACCAAACATGACCAGCGCCTCAGGGTCTTGAGGCAAGCGCCGGATGACGCGCTCGAGCATGTTAAATGCGCCTGCCGGTTGGTTGGAATCGAAGTACAACTGCGCCATCATCACCTCTGGCGGCGCCAGACGCGGCGTCGACTTCTTTGCGCTTTCCAGATGCGCGAAAGCGCGACCATAGTCCTTCGCCGCAAAATCGCGTATAGCGTCTTCGACATCTTGATAGAACGCGCCGACCTCGGAGACCGCTCCCGCAGTCAAGGCTTCCACCGTCAAGTCAGCAGCCGCCCAATGCGTCATCACAGCCCACGCCGTGACGGCCCCAAACACAATGCGCGCCGGTGACAAAACGTGAACTGATTTGTGCGTCATAGGATTCCGCCTCAGCACGAATTTCGAACGATCCCGCCGTCACCGCTACATGCAAGCGCCCTACCGGTCCCTACATTGTAGTTTAGCTGTGCGTGTCTCGCGGTGAAAGAAGCGGCTTATCGTGCGATTTCCCCAGAGCCGCTCGCTGCGGCCATCGATCGGCCTAAGTGGCTTCGCCGCCGTGGTGCGTCGCGCTATAATGGCTTTGCCGTCGGCGAGTGGTTCGTCCTAAGTGGTATCTTGAGAACCTCCAGGGAGTACCCTTTGTTTATTGGTCCAGTATTCACGCGTGAGCTGGTGACGGCGCCGCGCCGCCCACGACTGTACATCGCGCGGGCAGCATACGTCTCGGCGCTCTTGGTTCTGATGTGTACGGCCTGGCTGCTCCTGGCCGGCACACAACGGGTGCGCAACATTGGCGACATGGCTCGCTTTGGAGCCATGTTGTTTCAGATCCTGGCGCCGCTGCAATTGGCGCTGGCCGTATTTTTTTCGGCGCTTTTGGCCGCCAGTGGCGTCTCGCAAGAAAAGGACCGGCGCACGCTCGACCTGCTGCTGCTGACAAACCTGACCAACAGCGAGTTGGTGATGGGCAAATTGCTGGCCAGCATGCTCAACGTGCTGGTGCTTTTGGCCGCTTCGCTGCCGCTGTTCATGCTCTCGGCCCTGTTTGGCGGAGTCGCGTTCGAGCAGATCGGCCGCGTCTTTGCCGTCACATTAGCGACCGCCGTCGCCGCGGGAAGTTTGGGATCACTGCTGGCACTGTGGCGCGAGAAGACGTTTCAGACTTTGGCGATGACGATTCTCGCGCTAGTTTCGTGGCTGGCTCTGGGCGAGGCACTAGCTTGGGGCGCGTTGGGCAGCTCGTGGTTTGGAGTTTCAACGAGCGTCTGGGCGGTTGCATTGAGCCCGTGGCAGGCAATTCTCGTCGCCACACGGCCCGCGATCGAAGCTCAAGACCCCCTGCCCTATCTGGGCAACGCGACGAGTTTGTTTCTCTTTGTTGCGGTTGTGCTGTGCGCGGCTCTCAACGCCGTGTCGATCTTGTGCGTGCGAATTTGGAATCCATCGCGAGAGGCGCGTGCCGCGACGCGCGAGCCCGAGGCCGAAAGCATCTGGGGCCTGACCAAAGAGGCCGCGGCGGCTCGGCATGAGGCGGTTACCCGCTCCGTGCACGCCGCACCCGGTCCAACGCGCGCGGTGTGGGACAATCCGATCGTGTGGCGAGAGATCGCCACATGGGCCTACGGCCGCAAGGTGCTTGTCATGCGCCTGACCTACTTGCTGCTGGTAGGCCTGGCGGCCATCGCGCTTCGCGGAGCGCTGGCGGGTGAAGGCGTGAACTTGCAAACGGCGGCCCTGGTGCTGGTCCCGCTGTTCGTGCTCAGCCTGGTCCTGGTCAATGCGCAGGCCGTCACGTCGCTGACCACCGAGCGCGATGTACGGGCATTGGATCTGCTCCTGGTCACCGACCTTACGGCCAAGGAGTTTGTATTCGGAAAGCTGGCCGGTGTACTTTACAACACCAAGGAGATGATTCTGCTGCCGATGGCACTGTGCGTTTATTTGTGCCTGGCGGGAGCTCTAAGCGGCGAGAATCTGCTATACCTGCTGGGCGGGCTGGCGGTGATGAACGCCTTTGTCGCGATGCTGGGCGTCCACGCCGGCATGACCTATGGCAACTCGCGCACGGCGATCGGCGTCAGCCTGGGCACGGTCTTCTTTCTATTCATCGGCGTCGCCACGTGCATGCGCATGATGATCGCCTTCAGCGGATCGTTTCATTTGCAGATCCAGCCGTTTCTGGCGTTCATGCTCGGCGGCGGCGTGGGGTTGTACGCGGCCCTGGGCTCGCGAAATCCATCGCTGGCAATTGGCGTGGCTTCGGTCCTGGCTCCCATCGCCACATTTTGGGCCATCACCAGCTTTTTACTGCAATACACCTTGGGCGTATTTCTGGTGACCGTGGCGACCTACGGCTTCGCCACCGCGGCCATGCTCGTGCCGGCCATCTTCGAATTCGACGTCGCAACCGGCCGCACCTCGCCGGGCGATGAATAGGCGTGCGGCCGGAGTTTGAAGCAGCGTGCGGAGGCGTGCCATGCTTACGCGTGCGTGAGCATGCTTGAAAGGGGCGGTCGCACCGGCACATGCTCACGCAGGCGTGAGCATGCCACCCAAGCCTACTTGCTGTAGCCCAGCGACTTGATTACCGCCAGCATCTCTTCGTACGTGATGAATCGGCGGCGGTGCATCAGCTTGTACTCGTCAATCGACGTGGCCAACTCGCGCGCCTCGGGCGACAAGTCTTCGTAGCTGTTGGCAAACTGACGTCGCTCTTGCAAAGGTCGACCCACGCCTGGTTCGTGAGTGCGACGGTCGACAAACGGTGCCAGCGGTGGGCTTAACGTCTGCATGAACACTCCTTCATTTCACGACAACCACCGACGGCGCCGCTGGTCGTGCCAGCGGTGCGACGGCAATTCGGGCTGCATCGCTCGGACAACGACCCGTCCGAGCAATGACGGTTGGACACCTAACCCTAGAGCGCAAACGGGGACCGGGCAAACCCACAGGGACGTGCTGGGATGACCTCGGCTGTACCTGGCCCGCACCGGACAGTTCGATTGTGCCGCTTATGCCGAAACGCGCGATGGCACCTTAACGTACCGCCTTTGGGCTGGCCGCCGTAGCACCCATCTGCGACCAAAGCTCGCGGCTGCCGCCGTGATTTGGATCCAAGGCCAATGCCTCCTGCAGGCTTGTTTGCGCGTTGCCGACTCGGCCGCAGCGCAACTCCGCTTCGGCCAGTCGACAGAGAATCTCGGCCGTCGGCCGATCGCGGCGGGCCGCTTGCGCGAACTTGCCGGCCGCGTCGTTGTGCCGATTCAACGCGGCCAGCGCCAGCCCCTGCAAGTACATCACCTGCTGCGGCTCTTCGCCGGCCGAATGGTTGTCTGCCACCGACTGCAACGTCAGCAACGCTCGGTCGGGTTCATTCAGTTGGCGGTAAGTCTCGGCCACGAGGATCGCCACGTCCTCGCTTTCGGGTGCATAGCCGAGCGAACGTTGATAATCAGCCAGAGCTTGCCGCGTCTGTCCGACGGCTGCTGCCCCACGCCCTCGAAGCGCCCAGGCCGGCGCGAATTTTGGATCCAGTCGCAGCGATTCGTCGGCCATCCGCCCCGCATCCTCGCCTCGACCCAGTGCCAGGTAAAGCTCGCCGGTTCGCACGGCCAGGGCCACGTCCTCGCCGCTCAATCGCCGTGCTTCCTCGAACTGCGAAAGCGCATCGGCCGTCTTACCGCGATGCCACAGCGTCTCGCCGTACTGGCGCCGCGCGTCGGCATCGACGGGGCAGGCGGCAACGGCCCGGGCCAACAACGACTCACCCCGCTTCCAATCCGCGCGCTCCGCGGCACTCATCGCCTGCTGAGTCAACTGGCGGCATGTGGCCACCGACTCCGCGCTCGGGCCGTGTTTGCCCAATGAACGGCAGCCAGCCGACAAGGCACAGAGAATGGTAACTACAAGACCTCCAGACAGCAGTCGGCACGCGCGCAATGGGTGATCAGTTTCGGGCGGCACCGACAACTTGTTGATGCTGTCGGAGACCACGACGCGTGCCATCGATATACTAACCCGACGCGCAAGCGAGGGATTCCTGAACGGCAGCACGAGCAAGCAGAATCCCTCGCTTGCGCGTCGGGTTAGTATGGCCAGCATCGCGCGAAATCTCTCTTGTCCCGTCGGGACCCAGACAACGAGTTGTCTGGGCCAGCCGACGAAGAGTTTCGAGCTGCGGTGGCCGTTGACCATACGCTTTGATGCGCGCAAGGCGAAAACCGGCACGTCCCGAAATGGGAACCTGCCATGAAGTGTGAATACAAGAAACCGGCGCGCGGCAACCCTAGCAAAATGGGTACTTTCTCACAAGGCATGCTCCCCAGCGCGCAGTGTGCCGCTAGCTCGGCTGGCAGTTGACCGCCTAAAATGACTGCAAGCGTTTTGGGTTCCAATCGTTTCGCAGGGGGTGTTGGTGCATGGCGGCGGTCTACGACAAGCTGGGAATCCGGTTCCTCTATCCTGAAAACTGGACGCTGGATGAAAGCGCCGCGGTGGCCGGTGAGCAATCGGTGTCCGTGTATAGCCCCGGCGGAGCGTTTTGGTCGATCGCGTTGCACGATCCCCAGACCGACCCTGCCGAATTGGTGGCCACGGCTTTGCAAACCTTGAAGGCCGAATACGCCGACTGCGAAGCCGAGCCGGTCCATGAGCAAATCGCTCAGCAATCAATCGACGGCTACGATTTGAACTTCTTCTATCTTGACCTCACCAGTACGGCCTTGGTGCGGGGCTTTCGCACGCCGGCTGCAAGCTGCCTGTTGCTCTGCCAGGCCGAGGATAAAGAGATGGAACGAGTGGGACCGGTCTTTCGCGCCATCACGACCAGCTTGCTAGCATCGCCCTGAATTGCCGCTGCTGACCAGAATCGGCAACTATTGTTGCAATTCTTACAAGCACCCCGATCGCTCGACCTCGGAGGTTTCCCTGGGTCGTATCGCTAGATTGTCTGTTTTTCAGGCGGGTTTTTCGGAATCGTCCGAAAAACTGATCGCCATGCTGGAGTCTGGCACGCGGGGTGCATTGCAGGGCTGCCGCTCATGTTCGACCCAGTTGGCTCCCGGGGCGACCCGCGACTCTTCGCCCCCCGAGCCAAAAGATCGCATTCATGACGCACCGTGAATCTTAGCCGTCTGTCGCCAAGGTATGGCGACCTTAGCCCGTCACGGGACGCACCTGTTTTTCACGGTCGAAGGGCCCGGCTGGCCGCCAAGGGGTTGCCAGTCGGGCCCTTTTTATTTGGGTGGCCCAGACGCACGCAGTGCGTCTGGGTAGCGTTAGCTACAAGAGGCGTCGGCATCAAGGCGGACCCTCTTGTGCCTTCGGCACCCAGACGCCGTGCCGGCGTCTGGGCCACCCGTCATCCAAGTTGCCACAATTTGCACAACGTCGGCGTCTTCCAAGCGGCAAAGGGTTTCGGAATATTGATTCCGATCCGCAAATTCGTCGCGACCCGACCGCTTTCGACGTGGCGCCCGCTGCCACCAATTGGCCGGCCTATACTTGCGTACGCTTGGTGTTCAAACAAAAAGACCTTCCTCCGCGCGGTTGGCGCCGCGTGCGCGCCAGCGGCGGGGGGCGAGTACTTGAGCCCGTCTGGGATTCCCCGCTATACTTTCGCCAGCAGTGGCCGTATGGATTCGGGTCCAAGAGAGCGATCAAAGGGAGGAGTGAGCGAGTATGGTAACGGCGCAATATTCTTGTGTGGACCAGATCGGCGATACCGCCGGAGTGGTTTGGCACTATCTGCACGACAACGGTTCCGCGACGTTCACGGAGTTGACCAAGGAAATCGAAGCGCCCCGCGATGTCGTTATGCAAGCTGTCGGCTGGCTGGCGCGCGAGGACAAGATCACGATCGAAGAAGAAGCGCGCGGCAAGAAGACGATTTCGCTGCGAGACTAATCTGGGCAGGCCGCTCGACGGCCCGCTTGGGCAGTCGCTGACTTTCGGCACGGTGGCCGGTCGTGTCAGGTTGCGCCGCTGCCGGCCGAACCGGCGAGAGAGGCTCGCCTGGGCGAAACACAAGTCCGGGCATGGCTCGCGCGATTGAATTCCCCGAGTTGCTCCCCCCAGACGCGCTCTCTATGATGAGGGCGATCTCCCAAACGGCTCGTTCAGCCGTTGAGTCCGTCTCGCAGGAAAGCCCACAGCGTTGATACCCACGATCGAGCGACACGGGACTCTGTTGGGCCTGGCGGCACAGGTCCCTCAAGGGGATGTCGACGGTATGCCCACCCTCTGGCACTGGATCGCCTTCGGGGTGTTCGTCGTGTTGCTGCTGGTCCTGGACCTGGCGGTCTTTCACCGCCACTCGCGCGAGCCGACGCTGCGCGAAAGTGCCATCTTCACCGTCATCTGGTGCGCGATCGCGCTGGCCTTCAACGCCCTGGTCTGGTACTGGCGTGGGCCCGAGATCGGCATCCAGTTTCTCACCGGTTACCTGGTCGAGTGGTCGCTGTCGATGGACAACGTGTTCGTCTTCGCGGTCATCTTCAGCTATTTCGCCGTGCCGTTGAAGTATCAATATCGCGTGCTGTTTTGGGGCATCATCGGCGCGATCGTGATGCGCTTGACCTTTATCCTCGCCGGCGCGGCGCTATTGCACGAGTTCGAGTGGGTGCTGTGGATCTTCGGCGTGTTTCTGATTTACACGGGCGTCAAGCTGTCGATGAAGGGCGAAGGCGATGTCGATCCCGAGCGCAACCTGTTGATGCGCGCGGCGAAGAAGCTGTTTCCCGTGGCCCGCGAAAACCACGGCTCGCGGTTCTTCGCCGTCGAGGACGGACGCAAGTGCATTACGCCTCTGTTCCTGGTGCTGCTGGTGGTCGAGAGCACCGACGTGCTGTTTGCCGTCGATAGCGTGCCGGCCATCTTCGGAATCACCAACGACACCTTTACCGTGTTCACCTCGAATATCTTCGCGATTCTGGGCCTGCGTGCGCTGTACTTCCTGTTGGCCGGCGTGATGGACGTGTTCCGCTACTTGAATTACGGGCTGAGCGCGGTGCTGGTGTTTGTGGGGGCCAAGATGATATTCGAGTTTTGGAAGGGCCGACCGCCGTTCCTGGGCTGGATGGAGTGGCTGGGAGTGGAAAAGGTCGAGCTGCCGCCGCTGGCCTCGCTGGCGACGATCGTCTCGCTGTTAGGGGTCGCGATTTTAGCCTCAATTCTCGTCCCGAAGCGCGAACCCGCACAGGCCCAGCCGCCGAACGCTTCGCGGTCGGCTTGAGGCTATTGACGCGGGCTGGCTCGCCGTACACTGTGAACAGAAGCG
Organism: uncultured Planctomycetaceae bacterium; assembly: GCA_964622155.1. GTDB lineage: Bacteria > Planctomycetota > Planctomycetia > Pirellulales > PALSA-1355 > CAZUPX01. The sequence goes on from CAZUPX010000202.1 coordinate 11,250, forward strand.
TCCCCTTCGCCATTTTTTCGGATCGATAAGCCCGTGAAGCACGCGTTGATCACCGGCGGCGCCGGTTTTATCGGCAGCCACCTGGCCGAGGCCCTGATCGCACGCGACTATCGCGTGACGATCGTCGATGACGAGTCGACCGGCACAGCCGAAAACCTGGCCAGCATTCGCGAGCATTTCAATCTGAGCTTCGTGCAGGGCACGGTGGCCGATAAGTCGCTGGTCCGCCGCCTGGTGGCCGACGTCGACGAGGTCTACCACCTGGCGGCGGCGGTCGGCGTGCAACTGATCTCGACCGCGCCGATCCATACGATCGAAACCAACATCTATCCCACCGAGCTGGTGCTTAGCGAGCTGTTGCGCCGCAAGCGCGACGGCTATCCGGTGAAGCTCTTTCTGGCCAGCTCCAGCGAAGTCTACGGCAAGAACCCCAAACCGCTGTGGTCGGAGGAGGACGACCTGGTGTTTGGTCCGACCACGCGCGCACGTTGGTCGTATGGCGCGTCGAAAGCCATCGACGAGTTTCTGGCGCTGGCCTATTGGCGGCAGCATCGCTTGCCGATTGTGATTGGCCGGTTCTTCAATGTCGTCGGGCCGCGTCAGACCGGCCGCTATGGCATGGTATTGCCGCGGTTTGTCGAGGCGGCCCTGGCCGGCCGGCCCTTGGTCGTGCACGACGACGGCCGGCAGGTGCGGTGCTTTGCCCATGTGCGCGACATCGTGCGCGCGGTGCTCGAATTGATGGAAACCGACGCGGCTGTGTCCGGCGTGTTCAATATCGGTAGCGATCAGCCCACAAGCATCCTGCAACTGGCTAAGAGCGTGGTTGCGGCGGTTAATCCCAAGCTCGAGATCGTGTTCCAGAGCTACGCCGAGGCCTATGAGGAAGGCTTCGAGGACGTCCGCTCGCGCATTCCCGACCTGTCTCGCCTGCGGCAAACGATTCGCTGCCGCCCGGAATTCGACCTGGAAGCCACGATCCGCGACGTGATCGAGACCACTCGTGCCCGCAATCAGCGGATGGTGCAATAGGGGCGCGGCTACCTTCAAGAGCTTTGCCACTGAGGGCACGGAGGTCTGTTGTCGCTGGAGCCCCGGAGGGGCGACGGCATGTAGCCTGGGGCGCGAGCCCCAGGTTGGCAGCGCAAATAGAACCAATTGAGCCCCGTAGGGGCGACATTGATAGAACCATGTCGCCCCTGACGGGGCTCACCGAATAATTTTACGGAACGTCTTCCTGGGGCTGTCGCCCCAGGCTACACGACGTGGCCCCGATGGGGCCGATTCGATAGACCGCCCGGTCATGGCAATCTGGACGGGTGCGCGATAGAATGAGCTTGTAGGGCCGGCAGTGGGCTGCTGTTTGGGGCGCGTCATCTCTTGCCAACCACTCGTGCCATGAACCCACTCATCCCCCTTGCCCCGTTTCGTGGACCTTGGGCCCAACATCCAATTGCCAGGGGCATCGCCGTTCGAGTGGCCGCGAATGCGGCCGAGGATTGTCGCGGTGGGCGACAGCCCACTGATCGAGTCCGAGAAAAACCGCCGAGAGCGGCGCAAGCGGCGACGGACGATCGCCCGCGCCGCTACGCGGCTGATTGGTTACCAGCGGCACCTCATGTCAGCGGGCTGGCGCCCGCCGCTAAACTCCCAGGCCCCTTCGGGACCCAAAGCCTCACGGCAAGATGTTCAGAACGACAGGTCGGACCTTCGGTCGGCATGGATGCCTCCGCAATGGGTGCCACTGCTGGCTTGCCCAGCAGTGCAAACCTCCCAGCCACTGCCCACTGCTGGACGAGCCAGCAGTGGCACCCGAGGGCCTTCACGCTCATCGAAATGCTCGTCTCGCTGGCGATCACGCTGATGATGATGGCCGCGGTGGTCACGCTGTTTCAAAACGTGACCGACAGCGTGACGGGCAGCCGCTCGATCATCGAGATGAGCGAGCGATTGCGTGCCGCCCGCAACCGCCTGCAAGCCGATCTGATCGGCGCCACCGCCAGCATGACCCCGCCCCTGCGCCCGGAGAATGATGAGGGGTATTTTGAGTATGTTGAGGGGGTAAACACAGACGCCATTAATGGCGTTGGCGGTCCGGCGGCGAGCCTGTTTGGCGACACTGACGACTGGTTGATGTTCACCGTCCGCAGCCGTGGCGAACCGTTTGTGGGGAAGTACAACACGAATAACACCATTGAGTCGCAGGTTGCTGAGGTTGTTTACTTTTGTGTTCCGAATGGCCCTGTAGTTGACGCTACCGCCGCCACGCCTGTCCAGCTATGCACGCTTTACCGGCGAGTGCTGTTGGTGTCCGCGGGCGCCCAGTCCAATTTGTTGAGCCTGTTCGATCCTACAGTGAATCCGTCGCCGCCGTCGCTTGTTGACTTCTTCAATGCGTTTGACTTGTCAACTGGTCGTACCGGAAGCTTTACGGGTGCATCTCCTCCGAACACACCTTACTATTGCCCGGTGCTTAATACACTTGGTGACCTGTCAAAGCGCGAACTGAGGTTCGCGCATCTAGGGACAACGTTTCCTTTCACGACGAGTACGACCGACCGGACAACCGCGAATACGCCACACGCCAACACTGGTCTGCACGCCTTGGCTGGAAACAGGATTGGCGACGACGTGTTGCTGACCAATGTGCTGGCGTTCGACGTCCAGTTGTACGATCCGGGCGCGCCGATTTTTCGATCAGGCAACATCGCACTTGAGCCACGCGATCCGGGCGATATGGATTCAGCCTACGATTGGGTGACTGCGTCGCCCACGCCTTACCCCGCCGCTTCCGCACCCGGAGCATTCGGAGGGTATGCAGATCTTGGTTATGGCTATCAATTCAGAAAGCCGAGTAATCCATCGAGCTCGCTTGTCGACTACGCTCCGCCGGCTACCTGGACACAGCCGGTGTTTGCAGGTCGACCTGCAACCAAGAGCCAACTAACTGCTCGCCCGTTCGTCTGGGATACCTGGTCGCTCCACTATGAAAACGACGGCATCAAGCAGGACACCAATAATTCGGCGGCCGATCTGGGTACGAATGGGTTGGACGACGCCATTCCACCCGCCACACAGGGCGATGGTGTTGTAGACGACGCCGTCGAATTCGACACGCAACCGCCATTTGCGGCCCCGCTGCGTGGCATTCGCGTGATCATTCGGGTGTACGAGCCTTCGAGCCAGCAGGTCCGCGAAGTGACCGTGGTGCAGGACTTCCTGCCCGAGTAGGTCGGGCCTGGGCGGCGGGTGGCACGGGCATCTTGCCCGTGTCTTTTGCTTGCACTGGCGACACGCCAGTGGCACCCAGGCATGGAATCGAACTGCCCGACGCCGCAGGCGTGAAACATGCCAGCCCAGGGCACCGCCCTGGGTTTCGAGCGCCCCCGAGATCCGAGCCCTGTAAGGGCGATACATACCCCGGTTCGGTGTCGCCCTTACAGGGCTGGATGGAATTCTGGTGTCGTGTCCCCGTTTCCCAGGGCGTTGCCCTGGGCTATCTTGTTCAACGCCTTCGGCGTTCAAGGAACTCCGGGCGTTTCAATCCTCCAGCCTCCGGCCTCCGGCCCGCCCATGCATTCCATTCGTCTCCGCGGGCCTTGGGAGTTTCAGCCGCTGGAGCGATTCGTGCTCGCGGACGACGGCCAGGTACGCAGCGAGACTCCCGGCCTTCCGCCCGCGGGCAAGGTCCGCACGCCGGCCGACTGGGGCGACACGCTGGGCCGTGCCTTTCTGGGCCGCGTACGGTACACGCGCGGATTCAACCTACCGACCAATCTCGATCCGCACGAGCGAGTGTGGCTGGTCGCCGACGGGGTCGATCACGAGGCGACTGTCTCGCTCAACGACAGGCCACTGGGCAACATCATCGGCAGCCAGCCGACGCGGTTCGAGATCACGGCCCTGCTGCGACCGCACAACACGCTGATCGTCGAGGTGTCGCTGACACCCACTGCCTACAACGACCCGGCCGTCCGCGGCGACCGCGCCGGACTGGCCGGCGGCCTGACGGGCGAAGTACGACTGGAGATTGGTCCCTAGAGACGTGAACCGATAGAATCGGGCCTGTCCTGTTGCTAGAATCGCGCACGCGTCCCCTGCCCCGTCGCTGACAGACAAACCGTTGACCTCATCGTTTCCTGCTATCTCTCCAAACCGAACCGCAGATAAACACTCGTTGAAAATAATGCGAAACAAAAGGAACCGCAGATAAACGCGGATGCACGCGGATGGCTGAGAGAGTGTCGCAATCTACCTCGTTCTCGTTATCTGCGTTAATCTGCGTCCATCTGCGGTTATTCTTCTTCCCAGTCCCTTCCTCGAGGCCCTCATGAGACTCGGCATCATCCCGGCCACCTGTGTCCTCGCTCTGCTTCTGTCCGTCGCCGCCGCCGCCGAGCCCAACAAGCTCACCGATGACGAGCTGGCCGACGGTTGGATACTGCTGTTCGACGGCCAGACCGAATACGGGTGGAAGGCGGCCAGCAAGGTGAATTGGAAAGTGGCCGACGGCGTGATCTCGGCCAGCGCGGGCGAGATCGGTCTGTTGCACACGACCAGTGAGTTTGGCGACTTCATGCTCAAGGTCGACTTTCGCAATCCAAAGGGCACCAACAGCGGCATCTTTCTGCGCACGCCGGCCGAGCCCAAGGATGCCAAAACCGACTGCTATGAGTTGAACATCGCCGACCCGACAGTCAGCCCGTTTTCGACCGGCAGCTTTGTGGGACGCCAGAAGGCCGATGCGTTTGAGGACAGCACCGACTGGCGCACCTTCACCGTCCGAGCCGAGGGAGGGCACTTCACGGTCATGGTTGACGACCGTCGCGTGCTCGACTATCTCGACCCGCGGCCGATTGGACGTGGCTACATCGGCTTGCAGTTCAACAAGGGGCAGGTCGAGTTTCGCAACATCAAGCTCAAGCCCCTGGGTATGGAGAGCATCTTCAACGGCCGCGACCTGACCGGCTGGAAGGTCTTTCGCAAGGACGGCAAGGCCAGCGTCTTTTCGGTCACGCCCGCGGGGGAGCTGAGCGTCAAGAACGGTCCTGGCCAGCTTGAGTCGACGCTGCAAGTGGCCGACTTCACCTTGCAGCTCCAGATATTCTCCGGCGGCAAGCACTTGAACTCGGGCGTTTTCTTTCGCAACATCCCCGGCGAGCACTGGCAGGGCTACGAATGCCAGATACAAAACGGCTTCAAGAACGCCGACCGGACGCAGCCCATCGATTGCGGGACCGGCGGGTTCTATCGGCGTCAGAACGCCCGCAAGGTGGTGCCCAATGACTTCGAGTGGTTCCATGAGACGCTGATCGTCTCGGGGCCGCACATGGCGGCCTGGGTCAATGGTTACCAGGTGAGCGACTGGACCGACACGCGGCCGCCCGACGACAACCCTCGTCAGGGACTGCGGACCGCGGCCGGCACGCTAGCGATCCAGGGTCACGACAAGACCACCGACCTGAAGTTCCGCAAGCTTCGACTCGCTGAGATTCCCGCGCGCTAGGTTGTGCCTAATTTCACAATCTCCGCCCGGGGGTGATCGACCGGCGCGCGAACCGATGTCTGCACGGACTGTCTTTGCGCGTCGCGCGCGTTTGAGATAGGCTTGAGATGGGGACAGACGCGACAATTTTTTTGACACTTGCGGGTCCGATGATTAAGCTTAGCCGTGCGCTGCGTTGCAGCGTTCTTTTCAGGCACGTTCTTTGCACACGGTTCTGTGCGGGCGGCTCAACCATTTTGATCAGGAGCGGGGCAATGACCCTCCGCGACATCCTTCACGCCAAGGGGCATGAGCTTCACACGATCGACCCCGGCGCCACGCTCAACGACGTGGTGCAGTCACTCGTTTCGCATCGCTGCGGCTCGCTGCTTGTCTGCCAGAGGGCCGACCGCGACGGCCGCGCAAGCGTCAGCATGCAGGGCATCATCACCGAGCGCGACATTCTCAAGGCAATGGCCGCGCACGGCGCCGCGTTCTTGAACCTGAAGGTTGCCGACGTCATGACTTCGAAGGTCACGCTTGGTTCGCCGAACGATTCGGTCGAAGACACGATGGGCTTGATGACCGACCTTCGGATCCGCCATCTGCCGGTCGTCGAGGATGGCGTGCTGTTGGGCATGGTCTCCATTGGCGACGTCGTCAAGATGCAGCACGATCAACTGACGATGGAAAACTACTACCTGAAGAGCTATCTGCACGATACGCCGCGGTAGTTGCGTTCCCTTCCATCAAGAAGTCCGTATATCTTGCCACCGAGTACACCGAGGAAGATG